>NZ_JBALOX010000073.1:0-17839 GCF_036965165.1 Bacillus sp. JJ1521
GTCCTCATGTCTTGTCGACACTAGCACATCCTGTGCGTCGAAAGTTCAAGGCCGCGCAGTTTTGAGTACCGGAGCGAGGCAACTGCTTGAGTTAACGCCCTTGCAGCCTTGCGCTGAGGAATTGACTTCGAGAGTAAGCTAGTAGACGCAAGCGCATAACCAAGTTTTTCATAATGTTATCGGAGCAATGTACGCAGAAATTCGATGTGTCATTTTTGACCGACTTTTTGAACGTCATAACAGGAAAGGGATGTCGACATGATTAAAACAATCCACCTGTCAGGCACACCAAAGCAAATTGGTGAAAAACATGGCAGCGAAGGGAAAAATGAGGTTCATCAAAGTCTTGAAACCTATGAATCTCTCTTTTACGGCTATAGCCAAATTAGTTGGACACAGGCTATTCAGATAGCTTTAGGGCATGTACCAGCTATAGAAGCCTATAATCGTGACTTTATAGAGGAAATGGAAGGGGTGGCAAAGGGTGCAGGGGTATGCTTTGAAGATATTCTAGTGTTAAATACTCGAAGTGAAATTGCATTGGCCGGAAGAAAAACATTTTCAGATGGTTGTACGGCTATTGCGATAACCCCACCACATACAAAGGAAACCATCATTGGCCAAAACTGGGATTGGAAATTAGAACAAACAAATAGCTTACTATTGCTCGAGATTGAACAAGAGGATAGACCCTTAATAAAAATGATAACAGAGGGGGGAATAATCGGGAAAATCGGCTTAAATAGCAATGGAATTGGTGTCTGTTTAAATGCACTACATACTGATAAAAAATCGAATCAAATTCCGATTCATTTAGGACTGCGCAGTGTCCTTAATTCTCATACACTTCATGAAGCTATCTCCAAAATCAAACACGGTCAAATGGCATCTGCAGCTAATTTCCTCATTGCCAGTGAAGATGAAAAAGGGCAGGCAATGTCAGCCAATTTTGAGGTATCACCATTTGGAATGGATATGATTTCAAACAATGAAGGGATAGTTGTTCACACCAATCATATTTGTTCACCTGAGGTACAACAACATCTTACAGATATGAATGAATACAAATTTGAGGATTCCATGATCCGCAAAAATAGAGCTGAACAACTGATTTTTTCAAATATTAGAGCGGGAAATGAAATCAATGAAAATCTTTTTAAGGAATGGTTTTCTGATACCTTCAATTACCCAAACTCTATTAACCACTATGTGAATCCAAATGCACCGGAGCATCGTCAAATGGAGACGGTCTTTTCTGTCATTATGAATCTATCAAAACGAACGATGCAGGTATGTATTGGAAAACCATCGTTAAATGGGTATGTTCAGCTGTAAAACAAGCACTAAAAAGCTAAAAGGAGTGGAACAATGCTATATATAAACGGAGAATGGAAGAAATCAAATTCGGGTAAAACTCTACAGGTAATTAATCCGGCAACATTTGAAAAAATTCAGGAGGTTGCCTCTGGAGGAACCGAAGAAACAAAAGAAGCAATTGCAGCCGCAGCTGCAGCCTTTCCTGTATGGAAAAGGACAACTGGGAAAGAACGAGGTCAGTACCTTGAAAAAGTCGCGGCTCTGTTACGAGAAAAAACAGACGAAATTGCTGTCGTAATGACGTCGGAAATGGGTAAACCAATCCCTGAGGCCATCCGTGAAATTGGCATTGCAATCGACTATGTGGACTGGTATGCCGAAGAGGCAAAGCGAATTTACGGGGAAACACTTACCCCTTCCCACCCTGATAAACATTTAATGGTTTTACGCGAACCTGTTGGTGTGACAGCGGCCATCACACCATGGAATTTTCCGATTGCAATGATTACCCGAAAGCTTGCTCCAGCGTTGGCTGCTGGATGCTCGGTGATATTAAAACCGGCTTCAGCAACACCGCTAACCGCGATTAAAGTATTTGAATGTTTTCATGAAGCTGAGTTTCCTAAAGGTGTGGTTAATTTAGTCATTGGCTCAGCTTCCGAAATTGCGGCTGAAATGACAAGCAATCCTGATGTAAAAAAAATTACCTTTACAGGTTCAACTGAGGTCGGGAAAAAATTGATCCAAGATTCTGCTGCACAGCTGAAAAGGGTATCCATGGAGCTAGGTGGTCACGCGCCTTTTATCGTATTTGATGATGCGGATTTGGATTTAGCTGTCGAGGGAATTATGCTAACCAAGTTTAAGAACTGTGGGCAAACTTGTATCAGTACAAACCGTATCTATGTGGCAGAAAAGATTGCGGATCGATTTGGTGAAAAGCTTGCTGAACGAGTAAGCAAACTTTCGATTGGAAATGGGTTAGAGGAAGGTATAGATGTCGGTCCTCTGATTGATAGAAAAGCATTAGAAAAGGTTGAGGAGCATGTGCAAGATGCACTTTCACATAACGGGAAACTCCTTTGTGGTGGAAAGCAAGCTATGATGGACGGATTAAAAGGCAGTTTTTATGAACCTACGGTGATCACAAATGCCAATGAAAATATGAAAATCCTAACCGAAGAAACATTTGGTCCAGTCGCTCCGATTATTCCTTTTACATCTGAAGAAGAAGTGATCGGGAAGGTAAATCATAGGCAATATGGGTTGGCTTCCTATTGCTACACAAAGGATTTAAGTCGAGCAATGAGGATTATGCGTGAACTTGACTATGGAATTGTTGGCATTAATGATCCAACTCCTGTCGTGGCACAGGCTCCTTTTGGTGGGATGAAGGAAAGTGGCATCGGAAGGGAAGGTGGAAAATACGGGTTAGAGGAGTATTTGGAAGAGAAATTTGTATCCATACAAATCTAATCAACCATTAGACGGCAACTGAACAACAGTAACTGTTGATTTTGACCGGAATTTAAAAACTGTATGAATAAGAAAGGGTAGATATTTGTGTCAACCATCGATCTTTCGAAATTTGAGAAGAAGATGATTTTAAGGAATATCAAACATGAGGATATTGATGAAATTATTAATCTGTCAAAAATTTGTTTCCCCAATATGGAGAATTGGGAACGCGATGAATTAGAAAGTCATCTCTCTATTTTTCCAGAAGGTCAGTTTTGCGTAGAGTATGATGGAAAAATTATTGGTTCCTGCTCAAGCTTAATTGTTGAATTTGATGAATATGACGATAAGCATACCTTCAATGAAATTAGTGGCAATTCCTATATCCGAAACCATGACCCAGAAGGAAAGAATCTTTACGGTATTGATGTAATGGTTCATCCAGATTATCGGAGGATGAAAATTGGTCGTCGTCTTTATGAGGCACGTATGAAGCTAACTCAAGCACTCAACTTAGAGAGCATCATCATTGGAGGCAGAATCTCAAACTATCACAAATATGCCGATAAAATGTCTGCTAGGGAATATGTAGAACAAGTATTGCAGCAAAATATATATGATCCTGCCCTAACATTTCAAATGATGAATGGGTTTGTATTAAAACGTATTAATGCCAATTATTTAACTGACAAGGATTCGTTAGGCTATGCAACCCTTATGGAATGGAATAATCCGGACTATTTACCAAGAAAGACGAGGCGTATCTATACAAGGGCTTTGCCTGTTAGGATCTCTGTGATTCAATACATGATGAAGAAAATTAAGTCCTTTGAGGAATTTGCGACCCAATGTGAGTACTTTATTGATGCTAGCTCTAATTTTCACTCGGATTTTGCGGTATTTCCAGAAACATTTACCATGCAGCTTTTATCATTTATAAAAGAAAAGGTTCCAAGTAAACAGATTAAAAAGGTTGCGGAGTATACAGAGGAATATATCAATCTATTTTCAATGCTTGCGGTAAAATACAATATAAATATTGTCGGTGGCTCCCATTTTGTTGAGGAAGGCCATGGCATTTATAATGTCGCGTATTTATTTAGACGTGATGGAACAATCGATAAACAATATAAGCTTCATATCACCCCTGACGAAAGAAGATGGTGGGGAGTACAGCCTGGAAACGATGTTCACGTATTTGATACAGACTGTGGAAAAATATCAATTTTAATCAGCTATGACATTCAATTTCCTGAACTGGCACGGATTGCGGTCGATAAGGGAGCTCAAATCATTTTTACTCCATTTAGCACAGAAGACCAGCAAGGCTATTTAAGAGTGCGCTATTGTTCACAAGCGCGTGCAGTTGAAAATCAGGTATATACTGTGATCGCAGGAACCGTTGGGAACCTTTCGCATGTTCCGCATATGGATGTTCAATATGCGCAGTCTGGTATTTTTTCGCCGTCTGATTTTACATTCTCTAGTAATGGAATTGTTGGAGAATGTAATCCAAATATCGAAACAATCGTTGTTGGTGAGGTTGACCTTGAAAGCCTACGCCGAAACCGCAACAGCGGTACGGAAACACCGCTTAAGGACCGTCGGATTGATTACTACCAAATTATTACAAAAGATACAAAGCCCCGGAAAAAGGTAATACCAGTCGATTAAAAAAGTAATTGGCATATAACTTGCAAGATTAGTAGAAAAGTTACATTTCTATTTTTTAAAAAGGGGAGAGTGTTAGATGCCGTCTAAAAGAAAAGTTGGTATGTCCGTTTTTGTGATTCTGTTTCTTGCTTCCATGTTGCTAACAGCATGTGGTGGAGATAAAGCGGGAGGAAAATCTGATGAAAAGGTCTTGAATGTTTTTAACTGGTCTGAATACTTGCCGACTAGTGTGATTAAACAATTTGAGGAAGAAACGGGTATTAAGATAAATTATGATACTTATTCCTCAAATGAAGAAATGCTTGCGAAGCTCCAGGCTGGAAATACAGGTTATGATATTACGGTTGCCTCGACTTATTTTATTGAGATCATGATAAAACAAGATATGCTTGCAAAGTTAAATAAAGAAAGCATCCCTAATATCAAGAATATTGGTGATAGTTTTCTAGGCACACAAGCAGACCCTAATGATGAATTTTCTGTTCCATATATGTGGGGAAAGGGAGTAATCGCCTATAATGAGGATTTAGTTGACAAGGAAATTAAAGGGTATGCTGATTTGTTTGACCCGGAGTTTAAGGATAATCTTGTTGTCCTGGATGATGTCCGTTTGATCGTGGGTAATATGCTGGCTCTGTTAGGATACTCGCAAAATAGTACAGATGAAAAAGAGCTCGAGGAAGCAAAGCAAAAACTACTTGAGCTTAAGCCGAATATTAAGGCCTATGACAGTGATAGTCCAAAGACGCTCCTTGTGAGTGGTGAAGTAAAAGCTGGAATTGTATGGGGGGCAGAAGCTACTCTTGCAGCAAGAGAAAACCCAGCGATTAAGACTGTGTTCCCTGAAGAAGGTATGAACCTGTGGCAGGATAACTTTGTCATTCCGAAGGATGCTCCACATAAGGAAAATGCTGAAAAATTCATTGATTTCATCTTACGCCCAGAAGTCAGTAAGGAAATCTCAATGGAATATCCATACGGAAATCCAAATGTTGAGGCTTTAAAACTATTACCTGATGATGTAAGGAAATCACTTGAGGTTCCTGAAGAAGATCTTGCCAAAGGCGAATACAATATTGATGTCGGTGAAGCCACTCAGCTATATGATCGAATTTGGTCTGAAATTAAAAATTAATGATAAGCCCTCTATCCTTTTATAGGATAGGGTTTTTTTATCCTTAAACAACCCTTAAATCGAAAGTTATGCACATGTGAATAACCTATTCATTTGTGCATTCTTTTACAAAAATTAGCATGGAAACTCTTAAAAAACAATAACAAAAATCTTGGCACACATTTTGCATAATACATAGTTGAGAATAACTAAAGGGGAGGATGGAAATGCAGAAGCTAAAGATGTTTATTAATGGGGAGTGGGTTGATGCCCAAAGTAGAAATACCCGTTCAATCGTAAATCCTGCAAATGGAAAAATCATAGCGGAGGCAGCAGAAGGAGATGTTGAGGACGCCGGGATTGCTATAGATGTAGCACGTCATGCATTTGATTCAGGAATATGGTCCGATTTGTCAGCGGCAGAAAGGGCATCCTACTTATTTAAAATTGCAGATAAACTTGAAGAACGTGCTGATGAGATCAGCAAACTTGAAACTGAGGATAATGGAAAAGCACATAGAGAAACGGAATTTGACGTGGCAGACGCAGTTGCCTGTTTCCGTTATTATGCCGGTTTAGCTACAAAGCCTGATGGCCAAACCTATCATGTGGCAGATCCGATGCAGGCAATGGTCGTTCGTGAACCGGTTGGTGTATGTGGATTAATTGTTCCTTGGAATTACCCACTTCTTATGGGAGTTTGGAAAATCGCACCTGCACTTGCAGCAGGAAATACGATTGTATTCAAACCCTCTGAGGTTACCCCTGTTACATCTATTAAGCTGTTTGAGATCATTCAGGAGGTCGGAATCCCTGCCGGAGTTGCAAATATGGTTATGGGACCTGGGGCGACAGTAGGAAATGAAATTGCAGAAAGCCATAAGGTGGATAAAGTTTCATTTACGGGTGGAACGGCAACAGGTCGTAGCATTATGAAAGCAGCAACAGGAAATATTAAGAAGATTTCATTAGAACTAGGTGGTAAATCACCGAATATTGTATTTGCCGATGCAGACTTTGATACAGCTGTTGACTATGCCTTATTTGGAATTTTCTCTAATGCAGGTCAGGTATGTTCTGCAGGTTCACGTTTACTTTTAGAAGAAAGTATTCATGACAAATTTATTGATAGATTAGTAGAACGAGCGAAGAAAATACGGGTAGGGCCTGGTGATGACCCAAATACAGAAATGGGCTCACTTGTAAGCCAGCAGCATATGGAAAAAGTACTATCCTATATTGAAATCGGCAAACAAGAAGGGGCTAAGCTCGTTTGTGGTGGGAATAGAATTACAACGAACGGTATGGAAAATGGATATTTCGTGGAACCGACTATATTTATCGATACTACACCTGGTATGAGAATTGTTCAGGAAGAAATATTTGGACCGGTTCTAGTTGTTCAAAAATTTAAGGATGAGGCAGAAGCTATCGAACTAGCTAATAATACAGATTATGGGCTTGCAGCAGGGGTATTTACACAGGATGGAGCAAAAGCACTCCGTGTCATCAAGAAAATTCGTGCAGGGATCACGTGGATTAACACGTATCACCCAACCTACAATGAGGCACCTTGGGGTGGCTATAAGCAAAGTGGGATTGGTCGTGGGTTAGGAACATTTGGATTTGAAGAATTTCAAGAAGTAAAGCAAATTAATATTAATCTACAGGTTGAACCATCAGGCTGGTTTGAAAACTAAATTCTGGTTGTAAAACATAATTGAAGGAGAGAAAAAATGAGTATAAATACAACGAACAAAGAGCTGGAAAAAAAGGATTATAGAGAAGTTACTGGTTATATCAAAAAGGTATTATCAATTATTGAGAAGGAACAAATTACGAAGGAAGAAGCGGCATGGGTTACTCGGGAAACAGTCGATGGTTTCAGAGAACATGTGAACCCGGGGTTTTTAGACTACCGCAAAACTGTAACGAAGGATAAACAATTTGCTGCTGTTGAATGGTCTGACTCGGGATCCTGCTTTAAGGATGTGAATGGAAAGGAGTATATTGATTGTCTTGGCGGATTTGGTATCTATAATGTAGGGCACAGAAATCCTCGGGTGGTAAAAGCAGTTACTGATCAACTAAACAGACAGGCACTCCATAGTCAAGATCTACTTGACCCGCTTCGTGCGATGCTCGCAAAAATATTAGGCGAGATTACACCTGGTGACCTAAAATACTCCTTCTTTGTAAATAGTGGAACGGAAAGTGTTGAAGCGGCTCTTAAGCTAGCAAAAATGCATAGTGATAGAACAACATTTATTGCAACTACAAGAGCATTCCACGGTAAAAGTCTAGGTTCTCTTTCTGCAACAGCAAAGGGAGTCTTCAGAAAACCATTCCTCCCGATGATACAAGGTTTCCGCCATGTACCATTTGGCGACATTGAAACGATGAGGAGAACATTTGAGTCATGTGCTCTTGTAGGTGAAGATGTAAACGCCGTAATACTAGAGCCTATTCAAGGTGAAGGCGGGGTCATTCTTCCACCAGAAGGCTATCTACAGCAGGTTCGTGAACTTTGTGATGAGTTTGGTGCTCTACTTATTTTTGATGAGGTCCAAACGGGAATGGGACGCACAGGTACAATGTTCGCGGCTGAAGGTTACGGTGTTGTCCCGGATATTCTTTGTCTAGCAAAGGCATTCGGTGGAGGGGTGATGCCAGCGGGTGCAGTGGTAGCTACCGAGGAAGTATTTAAATGCTTATTCCCTAATCCTTTCATGCATACAACCACTTTCGGTGGGAATCCATTAGCATGTGCGGCGGCAATTGCTACAATTGATGTATTAATAGAGGATCAACTTCCACAGCGTGCGGCTGAAGTTGGAGAATACATGCTTGGAAAGCTGCAAGAAGTAGGGGATGAATTCCCTGAGTTAGTACTAGAAATTCGTGGAAAGGGCTTATTAATTGGTGTTGAATTCCATACCGATGAGATTGGATATGAGGTTTCAAAAGGCCTCTTTGATAATGGTGTGCTTGTAGCAGGAACCTTGGTTAATTCAAAAACCTTCAGAATTGAGCCACCGTTAACAATCGGCATTGAAGAGGTAGACCGGGTAATAGCAGCATTTAAACAGGTATTGGAAAATCTAGATAAACAGTAGAATGTAAGTGCCCTGGGAGTAACATCCTTGGGCGTTTTTAGCGTTTACAGACATAAAAAAACCGATAAGACACTCTCGCCTTATCGGGTCTAGTCTTGTCATCATTTCAACACCTTCTTTAACAGTTCACCATAGCTATCAGGTCGTCGATCCCGATGGAACTGAAGAAGGTTTCGAGCCTTTGTGATTTCATGTAAATCAATCTCGGATATGATGATTTCATCCTCTTTTGTTTCTGCCTCTTTTAAAACCGTTCCCCAAGGATTACTAATAAAGCTGCGTCCGTAAAAATCCATATGACCTTCTTTGCTATATTCACGCCCCACGCGATTCACCGCAGCTATGAAAATATTATTGTGAATACCATGTGCCCGAATGGCATCCATCCATGTTTGGGACGTGTCAAGTTCAGGATTATCAGGCTCAGAACCAATTGCCGAAGGGTAGAATATAAGATCTGCCCCTTTTAACGCTAAAATTCGAGATGGCTCGGGAAACCATTCGTCCCAACAAATGAGAACGCCAATGGTTCCAAATTTTGTTTCAAAAACGGGATAACCCGAATCCCCTTCTGTAAAATAGTATTTTTCAATATATTGAGGACCTTCAGGGATATGATGTTTTCGGTATTTTCCTAGATTTGTTCCATCCGCATCAAAAACAACGACTGAATTAAAATAAACGCCATCCATCACATGCTCATACAACGAGACAATCAGGGCGACACCTAGCTCTTTCGCAAGGTCCTGCATTTGATTGCTTACTGGACCTGGAATAGGTTCTGCCCACTCATATTTATTGACATCAATGGTTTGTGGAAAATACGTACCTGTAAAAAGCTCTTGGGTACAGATGATCTGCGCTCCTTGCTTTGCTGCGTTTCGAATCATCTCCATAGCTTTCTCTAGATTTGTCTGTCTATCGTCGGAGCAGTTATGCTGTATCAATGCGATATTTAGTTTACCTCGATTCATGTTTACACATCCTTTCGCTTTCGGACTAGAGAGGTATCTGTTGAGTAATGCAATGAATATTACCGCCACCTAGCGCGATTTCTCTCGTATTCACTTGAACAACCTTTCGATCTGGAAAAATGCTTTCAAATTGACGAAGCGCAACCGAATCATATTGGTCCCCAAACCCTGGGATAATGACCCCGCCATTGCATAAATAACTATTAATATACGTACAGGCAAGTTTTGTACCTGGTTTACGTCCATAGCTGTGACGGGCAACGTCAATTCCCTCACTTTCTTTGTCTGTTATTTCAATCTGAGTAGGGATTTGAACCTTATGAATCTTAAACTTTCTACCCTTCGCATCCACAGCATTTTTTAATTGGGTATAGCATTCAGATAAAATGTCATATTGTGGATCGGATTTATCATCCGTCCAACTCATGGCAACTTCACCCGGTCGTACGAAAAAGACTACTTCATCGACATGTCCATCCGTTTCGTCAAAAAGCATTCCATTATTAAGCCAAATAATCGTATCTACATTTAAATAATCTTTTAAACGATTTACGACATCTTCTTTGGATAGATGGGGGTTTCGATTTTTATTTAATAGACATTGTTCAGTTGTAATCAGGGTACCTTCCCCATCGACAGTAATTGAACCACCTTCAAGGATAAAATTCTGCGCATCATAGCGATTGATTTGGTCTATTTCTAACACCTTTTGCTTCACTAAATTGTCTAAATTCCATGGAAAATATAGTCCGTTTTCAAGTCCGCCCCAGGCATTAAATCCCCAGTCAATTCCTCGGATTTCACCTGCCTCATTTTTTACGTAGGTTGGCCCGATATCCCTCATCCAAGCATCATTGGAGGAAATCTCAACAACACGGATGGAGCGGGGCAGTATTTCTCTTACATGCTCATATTGGTTTGCGGAAACACCTATTGTGACAGGCTCAAATTTTGAAATCGCCATTGCCACCTCGGCAAAGGCCTTTTGAGCGGGCTTTGCACCTAATCTCCAGGTGTCCGTTCGTTCCGGCCAGAGCATCCAAGTTCCCTTATGAGGCTCGAATTCTCCGGGCATTCTAAAGCCATCATGGCGGGGGGTGCCTGTTAATTTTTCAACCATACTATTTCCTTCAGTAAACATGTGGTTGCTTATTTTCTTCAAATAATCGCCTCCATTTGAAATCCTTACCTTAGAGTGATGCAAAATTCGTACCAACTTGTATCTTTCAATTGAATGAAAAAGAAAAAATAGGAAGCTATGAAAAAGTGAATAAACTATGCATCAATGAATAGATGTTCTTTTCCATGAATACTACTAGAAAGCAAGAAGGAAGGAATTTGATTTGGCACATAATTTGCAACTAAACCACTAAAAGAAGGAGGTGGATAAGTGGAGCATGACGAAATCATTACGAGCCCCTACCATGGAATTATTAAAGAAGTCATCATAAAAGAAAAAGAGAAAATAAGTGAGTGGGAGCCACTCTTTGTTATTCAAACCATAAATGGAGAGGATATGGTGATTACGGTTGGGATAAGAGGAAGTGTCCAATCAATCGAAGTCCAGGAAGGGGATGAGGTTATTCCAGGAATGGTCCTCACTTATGTAAAAGATGATTCATACATTGAGACTCATTGAGAAGATTTATTCTTCTCTTTTTTTATTTTTAGATTTATTTAAAAATTCTATATACTCGGTGGTATAATAGAGTCATGTGAAAAAAAGGGGGACAGTCGTTCATGTTTTCAATTGATCAAAAAATGATTAAACCGTTGGTAGTAATTGATATCGAATCACTTGAAGAAGAGCTTGAGTCGTTTGGTATAGGTAAAACTCAAGAACCCTACCTTTTTATTAGAAATCAACAAAAAATCATTGGCTATGTCCCGATGAAGATACTTCCATCAAATGAAGGAGAAGATGCAATAGTCACAGAAAAAATAATTTGGGAAAAATTAGTCCCGATCGAGAAAATCTCGCAATTTAGTAAAAAGGTTTCCCTGCCTATCATCTTTCAAATCATTGGAGAACCCTTTGCACTGGTAAAGGATGAAATCGGGGAAATTAATGGATACATAATGAGAGAAGATATATTAGCAGAATTATTCCGCCAAGGTAATCAAAATATTGATTTATTAAAGGTTATCTTAACATCAATTCCAATGGGAATATTTGTTGTTGATCGTGAAAGGAATATTGTTTCTTACAATGAATCAGCCCTACAAATGATAAAAATGACTACAGAAAATGTACTACACACACCCGCAGAGAAAATCTTCGCAAAAGAGCACATCGATAGCGTATTTCGAACAGGATCCACCGTATTAAATCAGCTTCACATCACGACAACAATGAGTGTTTTAGTTGATTACAGTCCAATTTATACTCCAGAAAAACAGGTTGATGGGATGGTCATTATTGTCCAAGACCTACCCATGGTTGAAGAAATGGCAAATGAAATTGAATATATTAAGGATTTAAACCATGATATGCAAGCAGTCCTTTCTAGTGTTTATGATGAAATCTTAGTGGTAAATGCGAAGGGTGAATTGATTCGATTCAGTGATACAGAAATATCTCAATTCTGGGGAGTTGAATTAAAAAGCCTACTTGGAAAAAACATAATCGAACTTGAACAGAAAGGTTTATTTACCCCTTCGGTAACAAGATTAGTCCTGGAGCAAAAAAAGAAAATTTCAGTTGTCCAAGAGACGAAAGCAGGTAAAAGGATTTTGGCTGTAGGAAAGCCAGTATTTGATAATAACGGTGAACTTATTAGAATCATCATTGCCTCTCGGGATATCACAGAAACAACAAAGCTTAAAAATGAACTTCGTCATATGAAGGAAATTTCCAATCAGTATAAGCGTGAATTGGATGATATGAAGACGAAGGATTTATTTTACAAAAAGCTTATTTATTGTAGTCCAAAAATGGAAGAAATCATGACACAGGTTAAAAAGATTGCTGATTTTTCCTCAACTGTCTTGATCAACGGGGAATCAGGCGTTGGGAAAGAGGTAATCGCACAAGCCATTCACCAATTGGGAAGGCGTTCGAAAAAACCATTCCTTAAGCTAAATTGTGGAGCAATTCCGGAAACCTTACTTGAAAGTGAGCTATTTGGCTATAGTAAGGGTGCCTTTACAGGAGCCGAAAAAAATGGCAAGGAAGGCTATTTTAAGCAAGCAGATGGCGGGGTCCTTTTTCTTGATGAGATTGGCGAAATGCCGTTGCATTTACAGGTCAAATTACTCCGTGTTCTGCAGGAGCAAGAAGTAATCCCAATTGGAAGCACTAGGCCAATTAAAATCGATGTTCAAATTGTTACAGCCACGAATAAAAACCTTGAAAAAATGGTTGAAAACCGGGAATTTAGGGAGGATCTATTTTATCGATTAAATGTCATTCCGATCCATATTCCGCCATTACGAGAGAGACCTGAGGATATTCCATTGCTAGCCTTTCATTTCGTCCAACAAATGAATGAACGCTATAATAAAAACTATCATTTAACACCAGACGCCCTGAATCTATTAGAAGTGCATTCATGGCCAGGGAATATTCGGGAACTTCAAAATATGATAGAGCGTCTCGTTGTATCCGCGGATGACGAGGCCATAGATGCCGAGTTTGTAAATCGATACCTTGTCTTAGGAAAAGACATGAAGAATTCAAGGCCAATCGTAACGAAAATAGTGCCGCTTCAGGAAGCATTAGAATCCGTTGAGGAGCAGCTTATTTTACTAGCCATAAAGCAATACAAAACAACAACTAAGGCGGCAAAAGCACTCGGGATAAGCCAATCCTCTGTTAGCAGGAAATATCAAAAAATTTTAACTGAACAGCAGGGAAATATAGAAAATGTGTACTAAACAAGTAAACTATTGGTTCTTTTTCGGAATCAATAGTTTTTTTGACTTTAAGTACTTGTTCAAAAAGGAGGATGAAGAGGACCAAGAATTTCAAGGCGGCGCAGCTTTGAGTACCGGAGCGTATGCAGTTAATACGTGAGGAACGGAGAAGCAAGCCAACGCGGAAATTCGAAGTGTCATATTCACCGCACTTTTTGAACTTCCTCTATAAAATTGGCATAAATATTGCAACGAAGAATATTACATAGTCTAAGAAAGGATGATGTAATATGGGTTACGCTTCAATCAAAACAAATCTACCTGGAAATAAATCGAAGGAATTAATGGAACGAAGAGAGAAGGCTGTTCCAAAGGGAGTAAGCTATGGAGCACCCCTTTTTGCTCAGTCTGCTGAAGGGGCTTTAATTAAGGACGTAGATGGCAATACATTTATTGATTTCGTTGGTGCAATTGGAACGATAAATGTGGGGCATTGTCATCCTAAAGTAAAGCAGGCCCTTCATGAACAGGTCGATCAATTCATTCATACGGGATTTAATATCATGATGTACGAAGCCTATATTGAGCTTGCGGAAAGGCTTGCTCGAATTGCTCCTGGAACTCATGAAAAAAAGGTATTACTCCAAAATAGTGGTGCAGAAGCCGTTGAAAATGCTGTTAAAATTGCTAGGAAATTTACGAAACGACAAGGAATAGTCTCCTTTTCTAAGGGGTTTCATGGTAGAACCTTGTTAACGATGACAATGACGAGTAAGGTAAAGCCTTATAAGTATGAATTCGGACCATTTGCACCTGAAGTTTATAAGGCTCCATATCCATACCACTATCGTCGTCCGCAAGGGTTAACGGTTGAACAGTATGAAGAGTATATGGTTGAGGAATTTCGAAACTTTCTCATTACCGAAGTAGCCCCCGAAACAATTGCAGCCATTGTTATGGAGCCAATCCAGGGTGAAGGTGGTTTTATCATACCAGGCAAACATTTCGTTCAAGGAGTCTATCAAGCTTGCAAAGAACACGGGATTTTATTCATTGCTGATGAAATCCAAACTGGATTTGCGAGAACTGGAAGCTATTTTGCAATGGAACACTTTGGAGTAGTACCGGACCTCATTACCGTTTCAAAATCATTAGGTGCAGGTGTGCCAATAAGTGGCGTAATAGGTCGGAAGGAAATTATGGATCAATCTGAACCGGGGGAATTAGGGGGTACATATAGTGGAAGTCCGCTAGGGTGTAGGGCTGCTTTAGCAGTACTTGATATCATGGAAGAAGAGCAGCTTAATGAACGTGCTAAAAAAATTGGAAATACAGTTATGGAAAAATTTGAACAGATGTATGAAAGCTATGGTTGCATAGGAGATATTCGTGGACTAGGTGCCATGTGTGCAATGGAGATTGTTGAGGATCGAAAAACAAAAATACCATCTAAAAAACTTACAAATGAAATTATTCAGGAAGCAAATAAACGTGGACTCCTTTTATTAAGTGCAGGTGTCTATGGAAATGTCATCCGTCTCCTAATGCCGATCGTAATCACCGAAGAACAGCTAGAAGAGGGATTGGAAATTTTAAAACAATCCATAGAAACAGTTGAACAGCTTAGAAGTTTGCTAGTGAGGTAGAACAAAGGAGGAGGATTTTTTATGCCGACACATTTTATGTATATTAACGGGGAACAGGTAGATAGCGACACAAAAGAAATAATAGAAGTAACCAACCCTGCTACAAATCAGGTGATTGCTTCTGTACCAAAGGGAGGTATGGCTGAAGCGAAAAGGGCAGTTGATGCCGCTCAATCTGCTTTTAAAGAGTGGTCTAAAAAAACGGCAAATGAACGAGGTCAATTACTCATGAAATGGTTTCAATTAATTGATGAAAATAAAGAAGAACTAGGTCGATTAATGACACACGAACAAGGGAAGCCATTGAAAGAGGCAGTGGGTGAAATCGCTTATTCTAACAGCTTTATTTCTTGGTATGCAGAAGAAGGGAAAAGAATTTACGGTGAAACAATTCCGGCATCCCATCCGAATAAACGCATTTTAGTTCACAAGCAACCAGTAGGAGTCATTGCTGCAATCACTCCTTGGAACTTTCCAGCTGCCATGATTACTCGAAAGGTAGGACCAGCACTTGCAGCGGGTTGCACAGCTGTCGTTAAGCCTGCTTCTCAAACACCCCTTACTGCGATAAGGCTAGCCGAGCTTGCTGGTGAGGCTGGTATTCCGAAAGGTGTCATTAATGTCGTTACCGGCAATGCTCGCGCAATTGGAGATGCTTGGTTAGAAGATAGCCGTGTTCGAAAAATTACGTTTACGGGCTCAACCGAAATTGGAAAGGTTTTAATGAAGGGAGCTGCGGATACAGTCAAGAAAATTTCCCTGGAGCTTGGAGGTCATGCCCCATTTATTGTGATGGATGATGCAGATCTTGATAAAGCAGTTGAGGGTGTGATTGGCTCAAAATTCCGGAATGCTGGTCAAACGTGTATTTGCACAAATCGAGTTTATGTTCATGAGTCTATTGTTGATGTTTTTAATGAAAAATTTCAAAAAGCTGTTGCCCAGCTAAAGGTTGGGGACGGTCTTGCAGAAGGTACCGACATTGGACCATTAATTGATGAGGCAGCATTAGCAAAAGTAACTGAACATATTGAGGATGCTGTTTCAAAAGGTGCAACCGTCCTCCATGGAGGTAATAGAATTGAAGGTAGTGAAGGGTATTACTATGAACCTACTATTCTTACAAATGTTTCTGATGCTATGATTTGCATGCAGGAGGAGACATTTGGGCCATTAGCTCCTGTTACGACCTTTAGAACGGAAGAAGAAGTGATTGGGCGGGCAAACAACTCTCCATATGGGTTAGCTGCGTATGTGTTTACCGAAAATATCGGCAAAGCGATTCGCATGAGTGAACAGCTCGAGTATGGGATTGTTGGTTTAAATGATGGACTGCCATCTGTGGCACAAGCCCCATTCGGCGGCTTTAAAGAAAGTGGGCTTGGAAGAGAAGGCGGACACTACGGAATTGATGAATACATTGAAGTAAAATATATCTCGATTGCATTTTGAATGAAAAGTACCCTACTCAAGAATGAGTAGGGTTGTATTTTTACCATTTTCAGGTGATGTCCTTTTTCACACGCATTTTTCAACCCTAAAGATGGCATGATGCAGCATTTCAATCATAAGCTCTATTTCCTCTTTTTTAATGCAAAGTGGCGGTGCAAAGACAAGGGTATCCATACCATCAAATACGACGGATCTGCAGATTAGGCCGATTTTAGCAGCCTCATTCACAATTCTAGGTGCAAGTGGTCCTTTAACATGCTGCGGCATATTGATTTCAATAGCACCCATGAGTCCTAATGCACGAACATGGCTGACGAGACTGGATTCACTCTGAATCCACGAAAAGCCATCAAGCATTTTGGCTCCCATTTTCGCGGAATTCTCAATTAACCCCTCGTTTTCTACAATTTCAATATTTTTCAACGCAACCGCACATGCCATCGGATGACCACTGTACGTATACCCATGTAAAAGTGTTCCAGAAGAAAGTTTTTTTAAATCCTCAAAAATTACTTCAGAGAGGACAACACCACCTAATTGGGCATATCCACTAGTTACTCCTTTAGCAAAACACATCATGTCGGGCGCCACACCGTAGTGATCAACTCCAAAGTATTTACCTGTCCGCCCAAATCCTGTTATCACTTCATCCGTAATCCATAAAATATTGTGTTCATCGCAAATATCCCGAACCTCTTTAAAATAACCATCTGGTGCAATATGAACACCGCCTGCACCTTGAACTGGCTCTGCGACAAATGCCGCAATGGTTTCCGCTCCTTCAGACTCAATCGTTCTTCGTAAATCCTCAGCCGACAAATTATCCGTATAATAAAAATCTGGAGCTAAGGAATTTGTAAAATCCCTAAATGGCTTCAAGCCTGTTGCACTTGTTGAGCCCATCGCAACCCCGTGATAGGATCTTTTTCGAGAAATGATTTTCTTTTTAAGAGGCTTCCCATGTAAAATCCAATAATGCCGGGCTAATTTATATGCAGTATCATTTGCTTCCGATCCTCCAGAGGTAAAGAAAGTTGTTGATAAATTTCCTGGTGAAATTTCAGCAAGCTTTGCTGCCAAGCGAATTGCAGGTTCGTTGCTGAACGTTGCGAAGCAAGAACTAAATGCAAGCTTGTTCATTTGCTCCTGGGCGGCTTGTCCCAATTCCTTCCGTCCATGTCCGATATTGACATTCCATAACGAGGACATGCCATCAAGCACTCGTTTCCCATT
>NZ_JBALOX010000074.1:0-52631 GCF_036965165.1 Bacillus sp. JJ1521
AAAAATAAAGGAGGACTTTGTTTCTGGGTATAAAAGAAAAATGGTATAAAAGTAACTGGATGCTACCCCTATAATGCATATTCTAAGAATACCAGTGCTTTTCCAAGGATAAAGTAATAGACATACCGACAGAATGAATACTAGTCCAAGATGAAAGATATACCCATATCTAAATTCTCTAAAGAATGGGTTACCAATTAACAAACCCGCTACCATAATTGCTATGCTAAGCCAAACGACAATATAATATGTTTTTTTATTAAATTTATTATTAAACTCCCTCATACTTACCTCTTTGATTTTTAGTCTAAATCCATCCTTTAAATATATCATTTTTAAAGATGAAATAGGTAATCAATACTGTTGATTGAAGGAAATTTCAATTAGATGTCGGCTATTGGCTCACCATTTTCGAGGTGGGTCAAATAAACCAAGATTACCACAAGTAGTGGCAGTCTTGGTCTTTAATCAATGTCCAGTTCTACTTAGACAATCCCACAGGGATCGTTTAATAACCATTTACAAAGTTATTTATTGTTTCCCTTTCGTCATCCGTCAGTTCCCTTTTAACATGCTTTTTGAATTCCTCACTTACTTTCTGTTCATCACCACCGCAACTATCTGTATATTTCGCAATGGCCCTGAGCTTCGCAACTTCCTGAATAAATTCCTCTTTTGTAATAGGTCTTTGATGCGAAGGGATATATGTATCTGCATCAAATAATTCCAATTCGTCTAATAACTCCAGTGTTGTCTTGATGGTATAGTTATCTTTCTTCGAAAAAATATCTGGGTAAATGCAGTCACCGAGAAACAGAATCTTTTCTTCTTTGATATATACGATTACTGAATCTGCAGCATGATCTCCCCCGACATGTTGTACGATACAGGTTACCCCACCAAGGTCAATTTCCACCCGTTTTTCAAAGGTTACATCCGGCAAGACTATTCTGATATCCCGGTGATCCGTATATTCATTTTTAATGGCCCTCGCACAAAATTCAATTTCCGTTCCTTCTCTCACTCGTTCATCTATTGCTTCATCCGACCATGAAAGAGGAATGAGCTTCTCCATTTCAATCTTTGTTTTTGAAGAGGCAATTGAAACTGTATGAGGTAATCCCGAAAGACCAAAGATATGATCCCAATGCCAATGAGTAAGAACTACCATATCGGGATGTGAAACCTCACCTTTCAAAGTTTCTTTCACGAAGTAATTTGCATGATCTTCCGAGTTTCCTGCGTCAATCATTAACGTCTTGTTATTGCCCACCACCATTCCTAGAATGGGCCTGTCAGTCTCCGATATTGGAGTGATATACCAAAAGCTTTTACCTATCTTGTTAATTGAGTGCATAACGGGATGCCTCCTTTCTTTTATATTTTAAGTCGAATAGCGGTTGTTTACTCATAGAACGATTACTGCCTCTATTTATCGTACTGTTCACCTCACCTATTTAAGCCACTTTTGGAAAGTATCTTAAACTTTAAGAAATGTTCACATGA
The DNA here is from genome assembly GCF_036965165.1 of Bacillus sp. JJ1521. Classification (NCBI taxonomy): domain Bacteria; kingdom Bacillati; phylum Bacillota; class Bacilli; order Caryophanales; family Bacillaceae; genus Bacillus; species Bacillus sp. JJ1521. Next base: position 1,507 of record NZ_JBALOX010000074.1, read on the forward strand.
AACTTGTTCCCTCTATAAAAGACCGGCCATCCTTTGATATACTGAAAATGGGTGATGGATATGTACAAGGTGTTTATTGTTGAAGATGATCCTAAAATCAGAAATTTAATGGGACAGTACTTGGCAAAATGGAATTTCCAATCGGTTATGGCAGAGGACTTTGAAAATATTGATGGGCAAGTACTCCAAGAAAAACCCGACCTAGTCCTGCTCGATCTAAATTTACCCGGGCACGATGGTTTTTATTGGTGCAGTAGACTTCGTCAGCTTTCAGACATACCTATCATAATTATTTCTTCCCGTTCGCAAAGTATGGATATTGTGATGGCAATGAACATGGGTGGGGATGACTACATTCAAAAACCATTTTCACTCGAGGTCCTTGTGGCAAAAATGAATGCGGTCTTGAGACGCTCAGGCTTCATTCAAAACAAGGAAAAGGACTTATTTACGGTTGGGGAGATCACTCTTAATCTACATAACTCCTTTGTTACGTACCGGGGAAAAGAAATTTCCCTCACGAAAAATGAATTTCAAATACTATATCTCCTCATGAAAAAAGCAGGACAAATTACCTCCCGGGATGAAATTATGCGGGTCCTATGGGAGGATGAACAATTCATCGACGACAATACACTTACAGTCAATATGACGCGGCTACGCAGAAAGCTTGAGGAAATAGGTCTAGAGGGCACCATCACGACGAAAAAAAAACAAGGATATCTCCTTCAATGAGATGGAAACACTATCTTTTTGACCAGCGATTTCTATTGTTTACCTTTTCCATGGCTCTTCTTCTAACATCCATGATCTTAATCCTTGATCCGAATTTGCATATTCATCTAAGTAATCTTCTCTATCTATTACTTTTAATGATTCTGCCTTTTTCAACATACCTGCTAATTGATTTCCGCAAGAAGAAAAGATTTTTTCAGCTATTAAGGGAGAAGACCGAATCAGGATTTAGTCTAGAACCATCGCATTCTAACACATATGAACAGAGACAAATTACACAACTATTAAAAATTCAAAGTGAGCTATTTGAACGTAAAATTGAGGGATTGAAAAATGAACAAAAGGAATGGCATGAATATACAGTCTCCTGGGTTCATGAAATAAAAACACCCATTTCTGTCAGCAAGATGTTATTCGAAACCGAACATGGCTCGAAAAGCCTAGAAGAGGAAATAGATAAAATCGATTATTTAGTGGACCAAGCCCTGAACTATGCCAGAGTTAGCAATTTCAGCAAGGACTATTTTATTCAAGAACTGAATGTTGAACATATTATAAAAGAGTCCATAAAGGGGAATCGAAAGGTATTTTTAGCAAAAAACATAAAGCTTGTGCTCGACCTTTCCCGGCTTGAAGTTCTTTCCGATAAAAAAGGTCTGCTTTTCATTCTCAACCAGATCCTGTCAAACTCCTTAAAATATACGCCAGCAGGTGGCGAAATCACTGTTCAAATTAACAAAGATGATAAAAGAATTACCATACGGGACAATGGAATAGGGATTGTCAAAGAGGATTTGGTACGGATATTTGATAAAGGTTTCACCGGTAAAAATGGAAGACAATTTACCTCCTCAACCGGAATGGGGTTATATCTTGTGAAAAAAACAGCCGATAAATTGGAACTCCAGCTGTTCGTTGATTCCATCGAAGGCAGCTATACCGAAGTGTCCATCTCTTTCTCAAAAACGGTTGATTTGTTCAAGGAGGAATTAGATACCTTTATGTACTAGAAAGGGGCCGCCAACTAGAAGCCCCTTTCATTTACATTTTCACCAACAAATAATACTTCCGCCATGTTACAAGGTAGTATACAGAATAAATAGCTAGGTATATGGCAATCGTAGCCGAAAACGGCAGCAACACCTGGATATGCGCAAATCTGGCTAATGCCACAATGATAACGGTACTACTCGGGATGGCAATGACTAATGGAAGCATAAAGACCGGTAGTAATTGCTTGGCAATAGCATTGCTTATTTGCTTATGGCTCATGCCGATTTTTCTCAGTACTTGATAACGCCCCTGGTCAGCAGTGGCCTCGGTTAGCTGTTTGTAGTACAACATACTTCCAGTTGCGAGCAGAAAGACAATCCCCAAAAAGGCACCAATAAAAATCAGCAGTCCGTAGGTTTGGACTCCCTTTTGGTATTCGTGATAAAAGGAAGTGAATATAAATGAGTCATCTTCCATTCTTACATCCTTTCGAACCATTTCTTCGATTTCATTTATCAGTTTCTCCATCGACTTATCATTAACCAGTTTATAAATTTGCATCTTTTCAACATTCCCCTGTTCCCTCAACTCCTGATACATCTGATCATTGATTACCATTGGAAAGGCGGAATAGTTTTGATTTAATAAATGCCTTTTTTCATATTTATCAATTGTCACCTTTACCTGATCTGCCAGTATAATCGTTTTTCCGGTGTATGGATCCGTGGCTTGATTCAAATTCCCGTCATTAAAGACAAGTGCCTTGCCGTCTTCAATATCCTTCATTGAATCCAGGCCTATTTTTTCAGCCAATCGTTTGTACTCACTCTCCATAATAAGAATCACCGGAAACTGATCTGGCCATCTTTCCGTCGGAGAAAGGTCCCCTTCCACCTGTAAATACTCCATTGTATCTGAAAAAACAACCTTGTGTTCCTGGCTCTCATTAATCAACTTTCCAATCTGTGTATCGGTTTCGTTATTCCTCGATGTATACATGATACTCAAAGGATTATTTTCATTCGCGCCGGCATTCAAGTTTTGATGCAAGCTGAAGATGGTCCCCAGTACAAAAAGGGTAATGGTACTTAACAGGGCAATAACCGATAAAATAAGTACATTTCCTTTTATCCTGAAACGGAGATGGGAGACACTAATTAAATTTGTCCCTTTAAAATAGATACCCTTCATTCTTGCAATCCAATCTAATAAAGCAACCAAAACGGAATGCATAAACAAAAAGGTCCCAACCAAGACAAATAGCAGCGAAAACAGGAATGCGGTAAAACCATATTCCCTGTATATTCCCGAATCGCTTGGTAGCAGCATTCCATAACATCCTATTCCAATCATAACAATAGATAAGACGGCAGCAATCCTTGATCCCTTCTGCTGTTTATCACCCTGATTATCGGCTTTAAGGAGTTCCATCAGTGTATAGCGATAGATCATCCGATAATTTCGAAATGATGTAACCGCGATAATGGAGATAAACACAATCAACGACTGAATGATTGCTTTATTGGAAATATCAAAATGGGCGATGAAGGAAAATCCCATTAATTTAACTAACAGCATGGCGAACAATTTCGATAGAAGAATGCCTATTCCGATAGCCGCCCCGAGTGCGACAAACCCCATGATAAGATTTTCATAGAAAAGGAGCTTGGCAATCTGCTTCTTCCGCATTCCAAATAAAGAGTATAAGGCAACCTCTTTTTTTCGTTTTCTAGTAAAAAAATGATTGGAATACCAAATAAAAATAGCTGAAAAAATCAGCAGCAAAACCGATGCTGCCATGAAGGCTGGTTGTACCTTTCCTAAGGCCGTTGCCGAATGGACAATCTGGTTATTGTACTGGAGCGAAACAAAGATAAAGTAAATCATCATGCTGAATACCATCGGGTAGAAATACAACAAATAGGATCGGGTATTCTTTTTAATATTTGTTTTGGCAAGGCTAAATAATGTCATAGCGGCCGCCTCCCCCAAGAGTGGCAAGGATATCGATAATTTGCCCGAAAAATTGTTTCCGGGTTCGGTCGCCCTTCCTGATTTCCGTAAAAATTGCCCCGTCTTTGATAAATAAGACGGAATTGCTGAAACTCGCTGCATAGGCATCATGCGTTACCATCAGGATGGTTGCCTGCTGCTGTTCATTTAGTTTGGTGAGTGTGGAAAGTAGCATAAACGCAGACTTGGAATCCAGTGCCCCTGTTGGTTCATCGGCGAAAATCAAGCTGGGATTCGTAATAATGGCTCTTGCCACAGCCGTTCTCTGTTGCTGACCACCAGAAATGCTGTAAGGATAGGATTCTAAAATGCTATCGATCCCCAGCACTTCAGCTACATTTTTCACCCTCTTTTCAATCTCCTGGTAGGGAACATTCGATAAGGAAAGTGGCAGAATCATGTTTTCCTTTACAGTCAATGTTTCAATTAAATTGTAATCCTGAAAGATAAAACCCAGTTTCTCTCTTCGGAAATCAGCCAAATCCTCTTCTTGCAGGCGTAGGATACTTTTTCCCTCGATATTGATTGTCCCTGAAGTCGGGACATCGATGGTTGACAACACATTCAAAAGTGTTGTTTTGCCTGCACCCGATGGCCCCATAATGCTGACAAATTCCCCTTTAAAAACCTGAAGCTCGATATCATTCAATGCAGTATATACATTCCCCTTCGATCCAAATACCTTTTTAATGTTCGCGGCTTCCAAAACGATTTGTTTTTCCATTTCATCATCCCTTATTTAGCTTTATATATCTAACTATAAGAGAAATAGATAGCTCCAACCATAACTTATCCTTACAATTCATAAGAAATCCTTACAATTTTGTAACCCAGCAAAAAACTAATAAATAAGACTACATAATAATCTGATATAATATGAAAAAATGTATGTGAATGAATAAAGAATCAATATAATTAATCTGTAGGCGATTCATAATTTGAATTTTCGTGGGTGATAAGATGAAAATTTCAATAGAAGAAATAAACAAAGAACTGGCAGAAGAAATCCTGATAAGGTGCCATGAAGTAGATGAAGAAATAGACGAAATCGTAAACAAGCTGAAAACGGAAGAACTCATTGTACTCGGATATCAAAATGATCAAGTTCACCGTATTAAGCTTAGTGATATTTATTATTTCGAGGCAGTTGACGGAAAAGTTTTTATTTACTGCAAGGATAACGTTTTTGAGGTAAAACAAAAGCTTTATGAGTTAGAGGAATTATGCAGTGGGAAGAACTGCTTTCGTGCATCCAAATCAACTATTTTGAACATCGCTAAAATTTCATCCATTTATCCGTCCATAAGCGGTCGATTTGAGGCGGTGCTTGATAACGGGGAACGTGCTACTGTATCAAGACAGTATGTGCCTGTCCTTAAAAATAGGCTAGGATTGTAAAGGAGGGATAAGCTTGAAGATGTCCGAATTTGTACAAAAGATGATAAAAGACTTTTTAATCATCTTTGCATTCATCATCATTATGATTACTATTTTGCGGCAAATCTATTATCCCAATATGGTCTTTGAATTGAGGTCGATTTATATTATCATGGCCTTTTCATTTATAAGTGCAATAATGGGATTTATTTTGTATTCTCCTAATGACATAAGTGAGAGGAAAATGCGCATAAGAATGTTCATTCATTTTTTCAGTTTGGAAATCCTTTTGATTGTCCTTTGTAGCATTTTTGGAATTGTGAATAATGCGGTAGACGTAATCATTCTTGTACTGCAAATTGCTGTAATTTATTTTCTGGTTCGTCTGCTATCATGGCAAAAGGATAAAAAAGAAGCCCAAAAAATCAACGAAAAACTAAAGGCATTTAAGTAAGAATTTTAGGAGATTGGTCATTAAGTTCATAAAGCAGCAATGACTGCTACAGATTAGTATGCGGTAAGCCATGTAGCTTATCGCTTTTTTGCATCTTATTTGCCCGTGGATACAACTTATCGAATTTCTATATACTTCCTTTCAGTCGTTTAATATGATGAATTCATAAAAAATGATTCGAAAGAAGGAATAACTACTATGGGGATTATACTATTATTTATTGCTTTGATTTTTGAGGTTGTTTTTGCAATCTACTGTATTGCAACTAAACAAAAACATAATAAAATAAAAAATTGGTTTAGGATTGCTGTATTTTTCACATTTGTCATACTCACACTTTCATCGGTGATTGTGTGGAGTTTCCGCTGGGTCTTACTTACTGTACTGCTTTTCATTTTAGCGGTAAAAGGAATGGTTTCTCTTAACCGTAACAAGGGAATTACTAAAAAGCCCAAAACCTCTAGATTGGTGTGGAAATCCATTTTTATGATAGTGGTAACGGTATTTGCATTTGCACCTGCGATTGTTTTTCCACAGCATCATTCACTAGAAGTAACAGGTCAATATGAAGTTGAAACCGCTACTTACACATATATTGACAAAAACCGGGCTGAGGAATTCACTGACACAGGCGACAACCGATTTGTGAATGTGGAATTTTGGTATCCAAAAAATGGAGATGGAACATACCCACTATTGGTGTTCTCCCATGGAGCAACCGGTGTTAAATCAAGCAATACCTCTACCTATACTGAGTTAGCAAGCCACGGTTATGTAGTTGTTTCAATCGATCATCCTTATCATTCCTTTTTTACGGTTTCGGATGATGGAACGAGAGCTTTGATTAATTCAGATTATTATCTTGAAATTAGCAATCTGAATAAAGACGGCATTTATACAAATGAAGAACTCTATGGACTCATTCAAAAATGGATGAAACTTAGAACAGACGATATGAATTTTGTAATTGATACGATTCTTGATAAATCTAAAACTGAAAATAATACCTTATATCAACTTATTGATACAGAGAAAATCGGTGTGTTCGGTCACTCAATGGGCGGTGCTGCAAGTGTTTGGCTAGGCAGAGAACGTGAGGATATAGATGCAGTTGTAAATCTTGATGCCCCATTCTTTAGCGAGCTTCTTTACAAGAAAGAAATGGATGACTTTGTAGCAAGTAACGACTCATATACAACACCACTTTTTAATATTTATTCGGACGATGTTTGGACACAGCTCGAAAGTAACTCTCTTTATGCTGCGAACAAACTCAATAATGAACCATTCAAAAATGCATACACTGCTCATTTTCAGGGGGCCAAACATTTAAGCTTGACTGATTTACCTCTTTTTTCTCCTATGCTTGCAAATCTTCTGCAAGGTGGAAAAGCGGATATTGATCCATATTACTGTATCGAAACTACAAATGAACTGATTGTTAAATTTTTTGACTATGAATTAAAAGGCATTGGCCATTTCTCCCCTGAAGAGACATATTGAATATAGTCTAGCAGTTTAAAAAAATTCATTAAAGGCTGAGGTATACATGTGTAAACTGTATGGCTCAGCCTTTAATAAGGTATTAATACATTTTTTATCGAATATGATTTTAGTGATAAAGGAGTGATGTTGTTGAAAACAGCATTTGTTAATATTCTTTTAAATATCTTGTTCTATCCCTCACCGGAAATAATGATTACCAAGGAAGAAGAAAAACAATTTAATGATTTGTTTGAAAGCTCTTCTGAAAAAATGAATAAACTTGTTGATTACAACCTTTCATCCCCTAAATATAAGTTTCTCCATTATTTGTCGCATCACAAGTCATTCGTTTTGCACGGCTCAAATAATAAGCAAATAGATTCCTTTGAACCTCGAGAGCAAACCTTATTTAATGGTAAAAAGACAACAGCAGTTTTTGCTACTAAAGATCCGATTTGGTCCTCTTTCTATGCCACCTTGGACAAGAAAAAAATAATTGGAGATATTAGAAATGGATCCATTTCAACTAAAAAGAAAAAGATGTTTCACTTCTACTCCTTAACAAAGCCTACACTTTTAAATGATCCGTGGATTTCAGGCATGATTTATTTATTACCAGAAGATTCTTTCTCCCATATAGGCGGCAATGATACCATCCAATTTAATGAATGGATTAGCATGACAGCCGTAACACCAATTGTAAAAATAGAATTAGAACCAAGCGATTTTTACTTTAGAAATAAAGTGGCATCTCATCGTTCTAATGAATCTATTATTCAGTCATGGTTCTTTTACAAATTGCGAACTTTATATAAATGAACTACTCACTACTAAGTTACGAGATTCCTGTGAAAACAGTGTCACCACCAGTTATATTAACGGACTAGCTCTACCTAATAACCTTTTATAGGCAGTTGTATATGTAAATGGAGGTCGAATCATGAAATGAGGGAAAAGATATGAATTATGACTGGTACCGATCCAATCCAATGCCTTTTCCGTACCAATAGGGTTATGGACAGATGGCCATGTTGAGAAAACATGGACATGGTGATGAGCATCATGGTTCTCATGGCAAACCAGGACATCATGGCGGTGGCCACGGCAAACCATCACATGGGCACCACGGAGGATTTCAAGGTGGGCTGCCATTCTTGGGTGGATTAGCAGGAGGTTTACTGGCAGGAACATTATTGAACCAACCTGATTATTCCCCGTATGTGTCTAGTCCAAATTATGGCCACTATCCTGCATATACTCCAACACCATACCCACCCTATCCAAATTATTCGTACCCGCCGTATGGAAACTACTACTAAATCCTACCATCAACTAATTTAATAGCCATCACTAGGAAAAATTGTGATGGCTTTTGTTACGTCAGATTTTTGGCCCGGCCTTTACAGAATCGAGAACGACACTTCTTTCTCTTTAAGGGAGATATTAGCCTTTGTTTTTTGTCTTCCCTTCTCCTAATGTTTCTATAAAATTTACGAAGGTCTTCACGACATTCCATTCCATGGATTCCTTATGGTAATACATCCATGTTCTGCGTATTAATGGGTCTCCGTTTTGGTCAGTCAAATCTATTTTATATAATTCCTTCGTATCTTTAAGCATTCTGCTGGACATGATCCCATAGCCCAATCCGTTTATAACCATTTCCTTACAAGTATCAACATGGTCCACTTCTATGCTGATTAGCGGCGGCTGGGTATAGTTTTCGGCCCACCAATTATCAATTAACGAATTTAATAAGTAATCGCCGCTATAATCAATTCTGGGGAGATGAGGCAAATCTGCCATATCAATTTCCCTACTTGACATAACTGAAATACTTTCTTCAAATAATAAATGTTTCTTAAGTCCTTTATCGCTATAGTCGCCTCGAATAAAGCCGATATGAACATCCTTGTGGTGTATAAATTGAGTTACATCCTTACTCCAGCCAGTAATCACTTTAAACTCCACATGGGGATATTGTTCTTTAAATAATTTTAATAGATGGGGTAGTTCATAATTGGCGAAAAATTTAGACACACCTAATTTTAAGGTTCCTGCAACTTCATTACCTGCGTCATTATTCATATTCCGGACATGCTCTTTAATATTATTAAATTGAGCAAGGATATCATCAGCACAATGAACAAGATATTCTCCTTGTGGGGTAAAATGAACCCCTCTGCTTTCTCGTGTTACGATTTTGACACCCAATTCTTCCTGCATGTTCTTTATACGGTTCGTTAAAGCTGGCTGGGTAATAAATAAAAGCCTTGCTGCTTTTGATATGTTCTTCTTACTATAGAGAACCTTCAGTATTTCCCAATCACGGTAGTCCATTATTTACCTCCCAAAAAATGCCATATAAGTTTTTTTAATATCATCCTATATTTTTTTTGCATTTTATTTATTTCAATTATTGCATTATGATTGGTTTGTAGCAATTGATTATTACTTCCTTAAAACCTGATTGAGATCTTTGAACGCAAGGGTTTAAAAGGAAAATTTATAGAAGTCTCTATCTGCAGGACAAAACAAACTTATTATAGGGAGAGAAATTTTTTATGTGGATTATAACTTGTTATTTAGACTCAACTATTTCTTTGTTTGAATTTAGCACTGAACAGGAAGCAAGAGAAAAACTCAAAGACATGAAAGGTCTTAAAATCCTTTCTGAAGTTGTATACTACAATGATGAATGCTTTCTGCAAGAATCAGCATAAACTACCGAAATTTAATACAATTGTTTGCATAAAACGAAAAGGCCAATGTTTTAAACATTGGCTTTTTCGTTACTTTATTTAAAAAAGGATATTACTAATTTCACAACTAATTGTAGTCCTACTGATTGCCTTGGTCATTATTGCACTAAACCACTTTATATTAGCTCAAACAATCCCAACTTTTTAAAGTAATTACAAATTATACAAGAGAGGCTTAACTATTGTCGCTTTTTTCAACGACATGAATAGTTAAGCCTTTACATAATTATTAATTATTTTGATGAGCTTGTTTTGGAAAATGTATCTTAAGTTTACCGATAACCACAACGAAAATAGCCAATATAAGAGGCAAAATAATATGAAAGCTATGGCCGAGACCTTCAAAGAAATGGCCAATCACCTTATCACCTAAGATCATCTCACCAGCCGTATAGCCTAGCAGTCCTGCTCCTAAAATAACGATAATAGGGAACTTTTCCATAATGGCCATTAAAAGTTGGCTTCCCCAAATGATTAATGGAATACTAATAGCTAGTCCAATAAGAATTAGTAGCATGTTTCCATTTGCTGCACCCGCAACCGCAACAACATTATCTAAACTCATAACTAAGTCAGCAATAATAATTGTCTTGATAGCCCCCATTAAATTTGAACTTCCTTTAATATCTTCTTCTTCTTCGCCTTTTAATAGTTTAATAGCAATCCATAAAAGCAAAATACCACCAATAAAGTTCAAGTACGGAATCTGTAATAAATAAACAGCAACAAATGTTAACCCCACCCGTAGTCCTATTGCCCCAACGCTACCTAGAACCACAGCCTTTTTCTGATATTTTGCGTCCAAATTACGGCAAGCAAGAGCTATAACAACAGCATTATCGCCACTTAAAATAATATTAATAAGAATAATTTCAAATAAACCGACAATAAACTCACTGCTCATTGAATCTTCCCCCTTTTTAAAAAATTTAGGTAACGTAATAATATTAAACTATCTTATATAATTTAGTAAATTACTTATTTTGTTATAATTAAATTTTTTTTTCAAATGATAGTTCCTCATTTATCAGTTTGTATTTTTTGAAATTCTACTGTATCAGAATACTATTTAAAGGCAGCTTTCGAAAAGAACCACAAATAAGGCTGTTGATTTTACTCAACAGCCATAAAATGAATTAAATTAATGGGATTCTAATGCATCCAATCCCATTTGAGCTAGAATTTCATGTCCAACAAGAGATGGGTGGATATCTCCAGGTATAAGGTTATTAAACGGATACAATCCGATTTCATATGCATTTGCAATTCTTACACCTGGATAAAAATTATTTAATCCAACTAGTGATTGATTTATACCTAGAATAAGAGGATTACCATACAAGTTTATTGGGTGTGATGGACCAAGAGCATTAAACGGATTATAAAAATTATATAGTACTATTTTCACATTGGGATTTAAACCGTATATTTTTTTTATAATTAAAGGAATATTATTATTTAAGTTAAAAGCAGCTGGTTTAATTTGCTGTTCTATTAATCCCCTTATAGCCGCCTCGTCAAGGCTTCCTCCACTCGCCACTAATGCATCTTTTATTGGCTTTAACAAATCATTACTACCAATATTCAGTGTAATATAATCCGCCTTATTTACTGCTTGAATAAACTTTTGATCATTATTCAGTGCATTTAACAGATCTGTAGTTTTCCATCCTGGTACAGCAAGATTCCGAACACGCAAGTCAGCTTCTTTCCCGATTAAATAAGGAAATGCTTCTTTAGAGGGTTCTTCAGTACTGTCGGTAAGACCATATCCAAATGGTATGGAGTCCCCCAATGCAACTAACGATTTTTTTGCATTTTCACTCTTGGCAAATCCTGATGTTGTAAAAAATAAACTGATAACTAAAAGTAACGGCAACAGCTTTATAATTCTCTTCAACTTTTTCACTCCCTCGCCCTATTTATGTAATCAACTTCAATTATATTTAGGTAAAAAGAAGGTGTTTGTCGAACTAAAAAGTAGAATAATATTTATTTAATGCAAAAAAGCGACTAGTTGGCCAAAACAATGCTATATTTTGTAGAAATAATGGAAGAAGACTTGTTTAGTACCAGAAGAAGAATAATTAGCTACCCATAATTTTTGTGAATTTTAACCCAACGACTTCAAATATATATTCCCAAACTCTGCTGGCGTTCGTATTTCATATCTTCTTATAAAAGTTATATGAATATAGTGTCAATGTTTAATATCTACTATTACCAAAATAATGGTCCTTAGTGAGATAAATCACAATGCGCCAAAGTTTTTAATGCTAACATTATTAATGAGGTTAGATAATTATCACCTAGAAGTAGCCTTCTTTTTTTCACTAATATTTGTTCTATTATATTCTTCTCATAAAGGGAGATTGCATAAAGGAGAGTTATAAATGGCTGAAGAAAAATTGTCTGAATTAATTAGTCCTGAAGCTATCATTAATTTTGAAACTGGTGCAATTAAAGCAAGCACTTTGGATTCAATTATCAATCTTTTACCATTTGAAATGGGCTTTTGCGATGCTAACGATATTTTCCGCTGGTATTCAAATAATCCAAACCGCGTGCATGGTCGTCGTAAAGAAGCGATTGGCCGTCATGTGCTTGAGCTTCACCCAAAAGTGGCTCACCATGTTGAAAAATTGTTGAATGATTTTCATTCAGGAAAGCGTGACGATTGGGAATTTTGGTTCCCAAAACGCTCCGGTGAAACTAGTCAAATTTACCAAAAGTTCATGGCAGTACGAGATGAAAACGGGAAATATCTTGGATGTATGGATGTGACCGTTAATATTGACCTTTTCCAAGGAAAAGAAGGTAAGCATACCCCTGAAACTATTGACGAATTTATAGATTTTAAGCCTGAGTAAAAAATACCTTTTCCATATGAAAAGCCGCTGAAAGACACACTGGATTCCCAAATGTGTTTTTCTCTTATAACAGAAGTTTTGGTGGTTACTTATGCTACCATATAGAGCATTTCTTCTTAAAGAGGAATGCTTTTTATTTTTGCACAAATAAACACAATAACAACAAAATCTTTATAAAAATGAATAAAAGTTTATTGTTTACCGATAAATAACATGTTAATATCTAATAAACGAGTACTCAAAGAATGTCAGCTCGAAGATATTTTAGAATACAAAAGTGACTAAAAAGTAAAAAGAGGTTGATTAATAAACATTATGAAGGAAAGTAGGACTTAATAAAACAATCATTGAGGGAGGTAAAACCATGGACATAAACAATTTGATTATTAAAAATATTACTAACCCGCATGAGCTGGAGAGAATGTTTAGAAATGACCCCGAAGCCTTTAAAAAGTCATTCTTACACGCATGGGAACAAAATCCTGATTCGCAGGTTCTTGCTGTTTGGTATGAAAGATTGAATTTCAAGGAGACGGAACATACAGAAAAAGCTTCCTTGTTTCAGAAAGGTTTCTTATTCATGGGCATTTTAGCCATACTTGCCGGGATAAGCACCAGGATCATTTTCCATTATGTCGAACAGCAAGCAATTGCTCCAATAAACCTTGTTTTTGGAATTCTTCCCTTTATTGCAGTCTATTTTGTATACAAAAATAAACCTCAAAAAAAGGTTCTTTACACACTTGCAATGTTGTTCCTAATCTCCGGGTTGTATCTTAATATGCTGCCATTAAATGAAAACGACAGTACTATCCTTGCATATTTGCACCTTCCTATATTTTTATGGGGATTGATAGGACTTGCATTTACAGGAAATGAGTATTCAAAAGGCAGCACAAGATTAGCCTATCTTAAATTCAATTTGGAATTTTGTATACTCTACGCCAGCATGGCTATTAGCGGAATGCTTCTAGCAGGATTAACAATGCAGTTATTTAGCATTGTCGACTTGAATATAGAAGAATTCTATTTTAGAAATATCGTGTTATTTGGTGCTGCCGCTCTCGCTATTGTGGCTACCTACCTGGTATCAATGAATCTTAAACTTGCTAAGAATATTACACCATATATAGCTAAAATTTTTAGTCCACTTGTTCTAGCTACACTGATTGTCTATCTAATAACAGTCATTTCGGTCGGAAAAAATCCATTCTTGGATAGAAATTTCCTAATCGCATTTAACGGAATACTCCTTGGTGTCTTGGCTGTTACCATATTTTCGATTACAGAAAGCGGCACAGACGAGAAAAAGAACATCTCTGATTATATAAATTTTGCCCTAATTGTTCTTGCTCTTATCATTGACAGTGTGGCTTTATCCGCTATAGTATTCAGACTTTCTTCTTATGGAATTACGCCAAACAGACTTGCTGTTTTAGGCGTAAACATACTTATCTGGGGAAATCTAATTTGGATTATGGTCTCCTATATGCGGTTTTTACAAAACAAAACTGGGCCTTCAACCATCCAAGATGCGGTTACTAAGTATTTGCCTGTCTACGGACTTTGGGCGGCCTTCGTTACCTTTACTTTTCCTTTCATTTTTAATTAAAAAGGCTCAGTTAAAATAAAAAGATGCTGATCTTTCTTATATAGGCCAAAATGAACAAGTTTATTATTCATAAACTTGTTCATTTTTGGCTTTTTATCTATAAAAATCTCATTTACTTATGGTATGGCTCACCCCTATTAATACGAAAAGCCCGATACACCTGCTCCACCAAAATCAATCTCATTAATTGATGTGGAAAAGTCATTTTTGAAAATGACAAGGTATCATTAGCCCGCTTCATGACATCCTTGCTTAAGCCTAGTGATCCTCCGATGACGAAGGCAATTTTGCTTTTCCCGTAGGTTGCTAGGTTATCAATGTCCTCTGCTAGCTGTTCAGAAGACTTCATTTTGCCCTCAATTGCTAAAGCAATCACATGAGTGTCGTCCGATAGCTTGGCAAGAATTCGCTCTCCCTCTTTTTGTTTCACCTGCACCATTTCTGTCTCACTTAAGTTTTCCGGTGCCTTTTCGTCAGCAAGCTCCACAATTTCCACTTTGGCATAGGCTGTTAATCGTTTTAAGTATTCATTGATCCCTTGGATCAAGTATTTTTCTTTCAATTTACCAATTGTCACAATTGTGATGTTCACACTTATCCCCACTCTGCTCACATTTTACAAACACATTATCCACAGAACTTATCCACATATCCACATTTTCTATCCACATCTTGTATGGGAATATTAGTTCCCTACAACATATACCGCCTTATTTTGACAAAATTCACAGGTTGTTGATAAGTTTTCATCCTCAATTTTCGTCATAATCGGCGCAACCTCGTGTTCATCCACCACTATATCTAACGCTAATTCGATATGTTCTTCACAACATTTAATCATTTTTACTTCCTCCATCAAATCTTACCCACAACTACTTGGGAATTATGGGTATAACTTTTCTATAATCATTTTTTCTATCCACATGTTCTTATCTTACCCATTTTATCATATAAATTTGTCCACAAAAAAGCAGGAGAATCTCCACTCTCCTGTTTACGAATTCTACATAGATTCGCTTGCCAATTTTATTGTAGCCTTTTGTTTTTCGCCCGCTCGATAGAATGTTACCTCCATTGTGTCTCCTACCGATTTTTTATATAAATGCTTTCTCAGTTCAACTACAGATGAAATTTTTTTGCCGTCTAATTCCACGATTACATCAAGCTCTCGTAATCCCGCTTGTGATGCCGGTGTATTTCGTACCACTTCTAAAACAGCCACTCCCTCTGTTATGTCATTTGGTAGATGTAAGGTTTGCAGACGGTGATAGGAGGATATTTCGCTTAGTGACCGAAGCTGTCCCACTCCTATAAATGGTCGCTTCACCTCACCATATAGTTCAAGATCTTCAATAATAGGCTTTGCACTTGTAATGGGAATCGATAGACCAATTCCTTCAACCGCTTCCTGTGCAATTTTCATCGAATTGATGCCAATTACTTCGCCCTTAATATTCACAAGCGCTCCTCCACTGTTTCCTGGATTAATCGCTGCATCCGTTTGCATGACCTCAGCATTCCAATCAGGTATGCCGTCCTGATTAATATCAACCGGAATCGTCCGATTTAAGCCCGAAATGATTCCTTGCGTAACAGATCCAGAAAATTCAAGTCCCAATGGGTTTCCAATAGCAATGACTGGCTCGCCAAGATTAATATTGTCGGAGTTCCCAAATTCGGCAATCTTTTCTACATGACCCGCATCAATTTCAATTACCGCAAGATCCGTCCATATATCACTTCCAAGTAATTTTCCTTTCACTCGTGATCCATCACTTAGGCTTACTTCTATATCTGAAGCACCTTCGATGACATGGTGATTCGTGACGATAAATGCCTTGCCATTTCCTTTTTTATAGACAACCCCTGAACCTGTCCCCGCCGTCGTTGCTTCCTCCGACCAAAAATTTGTTTGCTGGAGATTAACGACTCCTACGACTGCCTCACTTACACGGTTCACAGCATTGGTGATCTCAGATGTCACATTTACGTTAATGGTTTGCTGGACACTTTCCCCGGTTGTTGGTGCTTTTTTCTCTACATCATCTAGCCCATTTACCTCTTCTGGCGGGGCATTCTCCCTGTATGGAAGTAAATCATACTTTGATAATGTCGGTAATAATACAATAACTAGTAATGCCCCTATTATGGCTCCAATTAATGCTGATAAAAACCAGCCACCACGACCACCTCCACTTCTAATCTTGCGATTTACATAATCCTGATCATAATACCCCATACCACCATTTCTCCTTTTTAACTTTATTCAGCTGAAGTCACCCACTTCTATAAGTGGGGGCAAATGCAATTAGAGTAACTAATCCAGTTGGGATTCAAACCCAGGCTGAATCAAGTTAAAGCCTCCGGCGGATGCCACAGATTTTCAAAGGTAATTTTTCGAGTAGGCTCGAAAAAATCTGGGCGCAAATACGCCAAGGCGCATTTGATAAAACATTCTATCCTCAATTTTACCCACATTTTATGGAAATCATGACCGGTTCTGGACATACGAAAGGCAGGAGCCAACTGCCCCTGCCTTTTTTCCCTATGATTATGCGTTTTTCCGTTCCATTACATTAATCCCAATTCCGATTAATACCACTCCCATTAATGTCAGAATACTAATCGGATATAGTAATTCACTCATGGGTGCTCCGTAAATCGTCGCTGCTTTTAAGCCTTCCATCGCATGTTTAATTGGCACAAAGTTCGATACCTTTAATAGAAAGTCTGAGCTGACAATTTCCAAGGGCCAATAAGCCCCACCAAGCATCGACAAACAGACTGACACGAGTGATATAATCGCATTAAATTGCTGTGTGCTTTTCACCACACTGACTAGAAACAGTGCTAAGGCAACAATTGAGAACACATATGGAATTAACACAATTAATGTTTTTCCAAATCCCCCGTAAAAGTCCACCCCAACTGCATAGCGGAACACGAAAAAGATAAGGGCAACTTGAACGTATCCCATGAGGAAGCTATAAACTAAATTCCCTGCGTACATCTCCCATTTTTTTAAAGGGGATAAAATCATTCGGTCCCAAACTCCCAATGTCCTCTCCTCCAAAATATTATGGACATTATAGGAGATCGTGTAAATGACGAAGAATAAGGTAAACCCAAAGATTGTCTGGAGCTGATTATCAATGATCACAGCATCATCACCACGGAAAGAAGCAGCCTGAATCTTGAATAACGGGTTCTCTTTCTTTTCTTTTAATTCCTCTAAAATGGGATTTGGATCGATATGTGCACTTGTAGCAGTTGCCTTTTTAATTTTATCTTCCATCAACATGTCGCTATAAAAGGTTTGAAGATAGCTTTCCAATAAATGAAGATTAGATGTCACTGTTGCAACAACTATTGTGTAAGAGTCCCCCTCAAGCTTCACAGCCGCCTCTGCATCACCTTCACTGACCATTTTCTTTGCCTCATCTTCGGTAACCGGCGTAAATTCAAAGGACTCAGACTGCGTTAAATCCTTCCAAAGTGCTGTTTCTTCAATATTTTCAATATCTGTATAAATAGGCACACTGATCGTTGAATAATTTGCCGCGCCTAATAACAAGGCAAAGACAATACTCATCACGGTCATGCCAATCATAAGCATTGGCTTGCGCAAAAATAATCTAAACTTTGCCTGTAAAATACTAATCATATGGCATCACCTCTTTTCGGAAAACTTAGAACAGCCGCTGTCAGCATCACCAAACCAAATCCGAGCAAATAATAAATATGGTGAGAAATCGCGGAAAGCTCAACTCCTTGCAGTAATTGCAATAATGAAGCCATACCTGCTCCATTTGGTGTAAAATTACCCAACATCCCGATGACCGATGAGGTTTCACCAATTGGGGTAAAGCTACCACCTAAAAAAGCGAAAATAGCGACGATCACATTTCCAAAAAAGCTCGATACACCTTCTGAATTGATTCGGTAATTTAACGCCGTCAACAATGCTCCGACTCCGCCTATCGCAAAGCATAATGATAAATTAACTAGGAAAAATCCGAGAAGATCCTTCCAAACGACATCAAATACAAGTGAAGTAACCCCATATAAAATTGATTGCTGAACCATTGCAATGATCACGATTGAGAAGAAGATACCTCCCAAATAGGACCATCTTGATGTATTGGATAAAATAATGCGGTTGAACACCTGCAATTGCTTTTCACGATACGCAAACGAGCCAACATGGGAAGCAATAAACATAATAAACATGACGCTCATACCGACAGAATAATATTGCAGGGAATTGATTGGTTCTCTTTCTGTTACTGTTTCGATTTCTCCTAGCTTCGCACTGCCAACTTCCTCTAACTGAATACCCGCTTTCCCAATGACAGTCATAGAAGTCATTTGCCTTTGAAAATTCGCCAAGATATCCTCCACTACCTTTGGAGCGATCTCTTTTGCTTCATTTTTATATAGCTTGATAGTCGCTATTGAAGGATCATCAAGCAATGCCGATGAAAGAATATCAAATGTATAATTCTCAGGTATCTCAATAACAGCGGAATAACTGTCATCATTTTTAATTTCATTCAATTCTTCCGGCTCGACTTGTTTAAGCTCGACAATTTCTTTTAATTCCTTACTACCAAACACTTCATCTAGCAATATTCGTGTGGGACGAAGCTGATCTGCTCCCTGTATTAACGCTGTTTCAGCTTCCTGTGGTAATCCTTCTGCCTTTACCTTCTGAACAAAAGCATCTATATCCTTTTGTTCATCACTATGGTCAATAAAAGCGACCTTAACTGAAAGGGATTCTGC
Organism: Bacillus sp. JJ1521; assembly: GCF_036965165.1. NCBI lineage: Bacteria > Bacillati > Bacillota > Bacilli > Caryophanales > Bacillaceae > Bacillus > Bacillus sp. JJ1521. The sequence continues at coordinate 20,593 of NZ_JBALOX010000074.1, forward strand.
GCCACTTGCCATCACTCCACCTAAAGCAAATCCAAGAATAGCAATGAGGACGAGTGGCATCAGAACTAAAACGAGTAGTTCCTGAGGATTCCGTAACAACACCAATAGATCTTTTTTTATAAATGGAATAATCATTTCCTCACCCCCTAGTCCCTTAACGCTCTACCTGTCAGATGAAGGAAAACATCTTCAAGTGTCGGTGCTTTTACTTCAACTGAAATTAATGTTGTTCCCGTTTCATCAGCAAATTGAGAGATTTTTTGGAACAGATTATACTCCTTCGGAACAATAACCGTAACATCACGGTCCTGACCCTTTACTTGACGAACGGTCGAATCTCCTTCAAGTAACTGAATAAATTCCTTTTTTGCCCGCTCTACCTTGATTGAAATTGTATTTTCAGAGGATAAAATATTCTTTAACTCTTCCTTTGTGCCGGACGCAATAATATGACCTTTATCCATGATATAAATCCGGTCACATAAGAACTCCACTTCCTCCATGTAGTGGCTCGTATATAAAACGGTCATTCCACGTTCCTTGTTAAGGCGCTTTACGGTTTCTAAAATATAGTTACGAGATTGTGGATCAATCCCCACCGTCGGCTCATCCATAATGATGATTTCTGGATTATGCAGCAATGCCACCCCGATATTCAACCTTCTTTTCATACCACCTGAAAAAGTTTTCACGAGATCCTTTCTACGGTCGGTTAAGCCGATCTGCTCCAATACCTCTTCAATTCGCTCCCTCAACTCAGCACCCTTTAACCGATATATCTCACCAAAAAATCGTAAATTTTCTTCCGCTGATAAATCCGTATACAACGCGATTTCCTGAGGAACCACTCCTAAAATTTTACGTATAGCCTGTGGGTGTTTAATTGTGCTTTCATTCCATAACCGTACATCCCCGGAAGTCGGAATCACTAATGAGGAAAGCATGGAGATGGTCGTCGATTTCCCCGCTCCATTCGGACCTAGTAATCCAACAATCTCTCCTTTTTCCAAAAACATATTAATTCCTTGTGCGGCAAACTTTTGCTTATACTTCTTCGATAAATCAATTATCTCTAACATCCCGTCATCCTCCTTTATAGTTTTATCATAGACCTTCGCGTCCCCATACAGCACTATCTCGCGTCACTTGTTTGTGGTAAAAACATGACCTGAGTCATTTTTGTTATAAAAGCACTATGCGCCCGCTTATCGGCGACAAGCATAAGACGAGCGCTGACAGAAGGCGCTTTTTGCTTTCAGAAGCAATTGCCTTAGACCAGAGAGCCCATGGCGCCTAGTGCTAGACATTGAAAAAGGGCTATCCCTCGTTTCTTGGATAACCCATTCCTATTATGTAATATCGTTTTTTACGGCAAAAATCGCTAACTGAGTACGGTCCCGAAGCTCTAATTTGTGCAAAATCTGTGTAATATGGTTTTTTACCGTCCCGATCGATAAAAATAATTCGTCGGCAATTTCTTTATTGGTCTTTCCTTCGCCTACTAATCTTGTAATATCCAACTCTCTAGCAGACAAAGGCAATTCAAACTTTTTCTCCACCTTATGTAGTAACCGCGGCATCACCTTTGCCATAACCTCTTCATGAATTGGAAGTCCCCCTTGAAAGCAGCTATAGACGGCCTGTATCAATGTTTGTTGATCTGATGTTTTTAGTAAAAAGGCATTGGCACCATATTTTAATGCCTGGATTGCATATTCGTCATCATTAAAAGTTGTGAGGATTAAAATCTTCACATTTGGCCAGCGTTCCTTGATCTTTCTTGTCGCTTCAAGGCCATTCATAACCGGCATCCGAATGTCCATTAGCACCATATCAATCACATGGCCCTCCATTTTTTTGATTGCTTCTTCTCCGTTTTCTGCCTCAGCAACTACCCTTATTTGTTGGTCCTGTTGCAGCATAAGCTTCAAGCCCTGTCTCACAATTGATTGGTCTTCTACAATCAACACATTCCACATGTAAGATCCCCTCCCTTACATTTTCACTAACGGAATCATTCCTTTAATCACAAACTGTTCATCCGTTTGATAGACTGCTAATGTTCCACCTAATTCCTCAATACGCTTTCGCATATTCGAAAGTCCAAACCCCTCTTCAAATGGTTCCTTCTTGTAAATTCGGTTTGTCATGATAAACTCCATGTTTCTGTCCGCCGTTTTCCCAAGTACCACCTGTATCTCACGTGAATGGGCATGGCGCATGGCATTTGTTAGGCCTTCCTGGATAACACGGTAGAGTACTACACTTTGTTCATTTGTGAGCCGATCTGAGAGGATTCCTTGCTTTGTTGTAAACTGAACCATGATATGACTTTCTGCCTCAAGCTTTTTAATCAGCTGTAAAATCGTAGCAATTCCTTCATGCTCCCTGTCCTTTAAAGTTCGTACTGCGAAACGGGTTTCTTCTAGGCTCTCTTTCGCCAATTCCTTTAACTCATTATAATGTTCTGGACCTTGCTTGATAGAAAGAATTTCTATTTGCATTAATAGTGCTGTGAGCTTATGTCCTACCGAATCATGAATATCCCTTGCAATCTTCGTCCTCTCCTGATAGCGTGCTTCCTCCTCCGAAACAAGTGCCACCCTTTTAAGCTTTCGATATTCACCAAGTAATTCCTCATAAAGATTTCTCTGTTCCTCCCGCTTTGTCCAGAGCCCATTAACCTGAATGGCAAGAAGATAGAATAAGAGAATATAAACGTACTCGGATAATTCCATTTCCGTCATCAAAAATAATCCAATTAAACTCGCTAGCGTTATAACCACAAGCTCTTTAAATCGTCTACTTCCTAGCTGGTTTGCTGCCAAAAACGCTACAAACATCAGTAATATGAGTGTAAATGGGTTCCCTTCTTCAATAATCCCAAGCACCAGAAGCAATCCGGTTATCCCTCCATATGAATAAATAGGTTTAGGAGAGATTTTCAGAAAAAAATAAAGGGTCATGACTGCCGCACAAATGATGATTGAATACGCGGTTGGTGTCGACTTTTCGAAGATAAAAAATAACCCCCAGAGCACCATTAAACCTGCTGTTTGTAAAACAAAAGCTTTCATACCATCCCCACTTTCATCCTAATTTCAAATTACTAGAAATTTATGGATACGGCAAGTGTTATTCCAAAACTAAAAAGCCCATCTGATAAAAATCAAATGAGCTCTTCCTTACACAAACGCAAGCTTAGTTGGAATCTTTGGATCGGTATCATACAAATCAAATTGTTCTCCAACAACATACCCTTTGCTTTCCAGGGTTTGCTTAACTGACATACGTGCTAATTCTTTTAAATTATTGTCCTTACTTAAATGGGCCAAATAGATTCGTTTCGTGCGGTCTCCGATAACATCTGACATCGCAAGTGCAGCATCCTCATTCGAAACATGCCCGACGTCACTTAAAATACGTCGCTTAATGCTCCATGGATAATGACCCATTTGAAGCATCGAGACATCATGGTTGCTTTCGAAAACATACGCATCCGCATTTTCAATCGTACCCTTCATACGGTCACTCACATAACCTGTATCCGTAATTAAAACAACCTTTTTCCCATCATGATGAAATGAATAAAACATCGGTTCAGCCGCATCATGTGAGACGCCGAACGATTCTACATCCATATTTCCAAATGTCTTTACCGTCCCCATTTGAAAAATGAACTTCTGCTCTGTTGGGATTTCTCCAATATTGTGCTCCATTGCCTTCCATGTCTTTTCATTAGCATAGATGGGAAGCTTGTACTTTCTAGCAAGTACCCCAAGCCCCTTAATATGGTCACTATGCTCATGTGTCACAAGGATCCCTGAAAGATGCTTAATCTCTTTGTTAATTTCCTTAAATAAAAGTTCTAGTTGTTTACCACTTAATCCGGCATCTACAAGCAAGGAATGCTTGTCTGTCCCAACATAGAACGCATTTCCCGTGCTCCCGCTTGCAAGCACACTAAAATGCAACCCCATAGTCCTTCACTCCGTCTTTTTAATAATTTGTCCTTCAATGGCATTCACATAAATTTCTATCTCATCATCAATGACAACATGCCAAGTCGGTGCCAATAGTTGTGATTCTGAATATGGAAGCAGTGGGTAATACCCAATTTCCACTTTAGACACATGACTGCCTGATTTTAAATGGTGATTATTTAAAAGGTTTGCTAAAGTCTTGAGTGGTGGGATTAACTCCTCCAGCTCATACTCTTGAAACTCCGGGATTACTGTTTGCTCATACGCTATAGCTTCATGGTCGTCATTCACATATAAATATATGACCCCACTAATATTGAGAGACTGGCCAAACACCTTGTAATTATTATGTTGTTGGACTAAAACGATAGTACCTGCCTCTTCGTCTACACTCCAAACCGTATATTTCTCACCAGCAAGCAAATGTTCCTTCACAAATTGCTGAATTTTCATGTGGTCGGTTAACGATATTTTAATAGGTTCCTTAAATTCACCCTTTAACACACCAGCGGTTTCAATATTAACCACTTGGTTTTTAAGACTTTTTACATCGTCCTCTGTAAAAGTCTGAACCTTTCCACTGATATAGCTTAATTCCTTCGGTTCCTTCGGTAAGGCCTCGTACGTAATATCCTCATTCGCTAGCTCTTCATCATTAGTCATTTCCGCAAGGGCATCTATTTGGCTGCTATCCCTTTTCTGAGCAAGCTGATATCCTAAAAAGATGTTGAGAATCAGGAAGACAATAATAAATAAAGACTGAGTTTTACTCCAATCCATCTTCATGCCCCCTTATTTCCTCATCCTTTATATCAACCTTTGACCAACTTCCATTATACCTGTATGACCAAACCGGTTGAAGTGAAAAAAACTGGGGATTATCTTCATTCTCCATCATCTCATATGCAACCGTCACACTATCAAGCAGTTCAGGATTAAAATTCGGCAAAGTGGTAATTGTCTCCATTACTTTTTCACCCTTGTGAAGCTTCGTATCATCTAGAGGCATACCAATTTGTAGGTGGATTAAGGGATGTTTATATTTCACAATCTCATTATTTTCCCAATGCTGTGTGATATCCGTTAGTCCCCTGCTACTAAAGACCGGAATGTTTTTGACATATAATTTAAACACAGTCGTTTGGCTCTCTTTATTCCAGCTAAAAAAGCGATAGTCGTCTGTCCAGCCAACATGTTCATTAACAAAATCGATGCTTGTCTGAATTAAATCTGTCGTGTCTGTCTGATTCCCGCTCATTCTCGTTGGATTAAAGAATTCAATATACTTCTTATTGTTATAGACTCTGAGAAGTTTTGTACCATCCGTATAAACCTCACCTGTTGTGAGCATATCTCTTTTTACAAGGTTTGGATCTGTAAATAAACCATCAATAAAGGTATTTATATTTATCGTATCGATAAAATAGTCAAGACGATTTACAAACGTTTCATCTTTTGGTAAAAAGACAGAGTTCGTGTCGGAAAGTTCATATTCGATCTGTTCGGGATATCTTGTCGCCGTTGTATAGAAGGTTCCTTTAAAATCCCTCGTAAACCTGCTCTCAATCCGGCCTTCATACACCAAGTTATCTCCTGTTGACACAAAGTACACAATTCCTTCCCCACGATCCTCTGAATTCACATCTATTACAATTCGATCAAATGAAATCAAAGAGTGTTCTTTATCATTAATGTTGATAAACGATTTATAAAGCTGCAAAGGAAATGGGTCAGGGAAGAATATTTCAACATGTCCATTTCGACTCAAAAAGTTCGCTACCCCATTTTCTTGGACTGTATGTGTAATGTTTTGAACCTCGTGAACCTCCCATGGGCTGATCTCTTTCATAACTCGATTTAACTCTGTCTCATTAAAGGTTCCAAAATGTTGACCCTCAATATGATAGAGAATTTTACTTGGTTTAATGATTTGAGACGTTTCCTTTGTAAAATTTTCGTTTACTTCATCCATTAAATCATCTGTTGCCAGTTTTTTGTATTCGGGCTGATAGGTCCACAAAGTCCACGTCAGAACGATGCTTGAAAGCACCAAGACGATTAATATGGTCGTTTTAATTGATTCATACTTCATCCCAATCATCCTCTAGCCCTTCTTGATTTTCATCAGTTGGTAGAGTAAAGAAAACAGTTGTTCCAACCCCTTCTTCACTTTCAGCCCAAATTCTACCTCCATGAGCAGCAACCATTTCTTTGGCAATGGCGAGTCCTAACCCTGTTCCTCCTAATTTACGGGTACGTGCTTTATCTACGCGATAAAAACGGTCAAAAATACGATTAATATTATCTTTAGGAATCCCAACACCCTGGTCACTTACACTAATCACAATTTGATTATTTGCCTCAACCACTTGGAAGATAACCGTACCTCCCTCTGGTGAGTATTTCAAAGCATTTGAAATGATATTATCAAGCACCTGTGTAATCTTGTCCGGATCCATTTCAAGATAAATTGGCTTCTCCGGTAAATTACGTACGAAGGATACATGCTGCTCTTTCGTCATTTCAAAACGGTCAATAATTCTATGGAAGTATTTAATAAAGTTGATTAAGTCCTTTGTTAATTGGTAGTCCTTGCTATCAAGTTTTGATAGCTTTAGCAAATCATTCACGAGTCGAATCATTCGCTCAGTCTCTGTTTGTGTGACATTTAAAAATTGAGGCGCAATTTTTTCGTCTTTCCATGCACCATCTGCTAATGCTTCAAGATAACTCCGCATTGTCGTTAATGGTGTTCTTAATTCATGTGATACATTCGCAACGAACTCTCTTCGTTCACTTTCAATCTTTTCTTGCTCAGTGACATCATATAAAACGGCAATTAACCCATTAATAAAGCCTGACTCCTTCTTAATAACCGAAAAGCTAACCTTAATAATGTATTGCTTTTTATGGGTACTAAAATCAAGTATTTCCGTATCAATATCATGAACAAGCTGCTCAAACGTATATTGTTCATCTAATCCCAAGATGGATACAATGGATTGATTTAGAACTGTTTCACGTGAAACATCCAGCATGTTGACTGCGGGCGTATTAATCAAAATAATTCGGCCTTTTTTGTCTGTAGCAATGACCCCATCTGTCATATGTGCCAATACAGAGGAAAGCTTCCGTCTTTCACCTTCTGTCGTTGCCTGCGCATCCTGAATTTTATTGGATAAATTATTAAAGGTCATCGCTAGTTGACCAATCTCGTCACGGCCAAATACTTTTACCTTCTTCGAATAATTTCCTCTTCCCAATTCCACAACATGCTTCCTCATCGCAGAAATCGGTCTAGTAATGGTTTGTGCAACAAAGATTCCTAGTATCGCAGTAATTGCCATCGCAATCCCTGTCCCTGTTACAAAAATATCGTTGATTTCTTTAATGTCATCATAGACATTTTCCATCCTGCCGATTAAATAAATAGCACCAATGATGTCTCCATTTGAACGAATCGGGGTTGAGGAAATATATACACGATCAACGGACTTTTCATCTAAACGTACGCCATCCGGATTGTCACCAAGTAATAACGTACGTTTGACCAAATCATAATTGGCTTTTCGTCCAACAATACCTTGGTTGTACGGATCTGAACTTCCGATCACACGGCTTTTATTATTAATTACCTGGATTTCCTGAATATCCTCTGACTCATAGTCTTGTAAAATGTTCCGGATGTCCTTTTCTAAAGTTGAGGGATCCTCCCTCTCCTTCATCATTTCCTGCTCCATGCTAAACGATAGCATATTGACGCGTTCATTTAACGATACTTTAAAGTTTTCTACTAATCGCAGCTCCAATTTCCCAATAAAATATACACCGATAATTTGCATCGCAATTAAAATGAGAAGCAAATAAATGAGTGCAAATTTAAAGTGAATGGACTGGAAAAAAGCTAGTCTTTTCATTTTTGGATTTACTCCTGATCAGGGTTTCGTAAATAATAGCCCACTCCACGTCTTGTTACAATCCACGTTGGATGACTTGGGCTGTCTTCAATTTTTTCCCGTAAACGACGAACGGTTACGTCTACTGTTCGGACATCCCCGAAATAGTCATAGCCCCATACGGTTTGTAATAAATGCTCTCTTGTCATAACCTGGCCAAGGTGCTTGGCTAAATAATGCAAGAGTTCAAATTCACGATGGGTTAATTCAATCGTTTCACCACGTTTACTTACGACATATGCATCCGGATGGATGACAAGCGAACCTACCGTGATTTCACTTGATGTATCCTGGCTAACGGCCTCCGAGATTTGTTGGTGTCTTCGTAGATTTGCTTTTACACGAGCAAGCAGTTCTCTTGTACTAAATGGCTTTGTTACATAATCATCTGCGCCAAGCTCGAGTCCTAATACTTTATCAATTTCAGAATCCTTTGCCGTTAACATGACAATTGGCATATCATGTTTCTTTCGTATCTCACGACATACCTCCATACCGTCTTTATGAGGTAGCATGATATCAAGAAGAATAAGATCAGGGTCCACTTCTTCTACTTTTTCTAATGCTTCTTTGCCATCATAGGCACAAATCACCTTATATCCTTCTTTTTCAAGATTAAACTGTAATATATCCGCAATTGGTTTCTCATCATCAACTACAAGAATTACTTTTTCCATTTGCATTTTCTCCTTCACTTTGAAATAAACGCACTTTTAAGAAGTCTCCATATATATAGTTCGAATTGTCCTTATTATTTTGCTCCTTTATCTCTAACTTTAGCAGAAAAAGGGAGGTATATCATTAAATGTGTTAAAAAAAACAGTGATATAGGCCTTCCGTCCATCCTTCATCATTCTTTATACTTATGAAAAAACCTTCAGCATCATGCTGAAGGTTTTGAATCTAATTATTTATAGATAATCTAATGGGTTTTTTAAGGCCCCATTTATATATACTTCAAAATGTAAGTGAGTTCCTGTAGAGTTACCAGTTGACCCCATTACACCAATTTGTTGACCTTTTGACACGGTTTGTCCAACACTTACATTGATGGAAGACATATGAGCATAAACTGTTTTCATTCCATTGTTATGGTTAATCACAATTTTATTGCCAAAACCTCCATCATATCCAGCTTCAACAACTGTTCCGTTATCAGCTGCCTTAATCGCATAATTGCTAGGTCTTGCAATATCAATACCTTTATGGAGACTTCCCCATCTATATCCAACATGACTAGAAATATAACCGCCAACTGTTGGCCATGCAAGCTGACCAGATCCTCTAGAAGGAACAACCTTTGTTCCTTTTTCGATAATCTCTGACACTGGTTCTTTGATGATAACTTCATCAAGCTTATTCGTTTCGGTTGTCACGCCATTGATCGTTTTATATTCATAGTGAACAGTCTTTTCACCATCTTGACCTTCTTGGGTTACTTTTCTGTCACCTTTAAACATATTTGGATTATCATTAATCTTCGTTTCAAACTTAATTGTTTCTTTTTGGTTCTGCTCTTTTTTAACAGCAACTGTTAAAAATGGTTTATATGCTGTTACATTTAACTCTTGTCCAATTTGAAGCAGAGCATCTGCTGTCATCCCTGGGTTTAACGCTAATAAATCAGCTGTCGCTAATTCATGGGCTACTGCAATCGAACCTAGAACATCCCCTTCTTTGACCTGATACTTTTTCTCTTCTAAAGTCCCCTTTTGAAGCAATGTAACAGTATCAACTGGGCTATGAACTTGTTCTGGTGAAATTTTTTCATCAGAAGTTGAAACTTTTTCTACAAATGAAACGTCTAATAAACGAGATTGTCCTTCAGCTAATGCTGGTAAAGGTTCTTCAGAGTTTGATCTAGCCTCAAGCTCCTGCAACTCTTCTTCGTTTACATATTGTAATTTTAGTTGTTTAAGAGCTTCATTTGCATCTTCCTCATTCTTAAGGTATGCAACTGGCTCTCCGTCAATTATAATAGCCTTTGCTTCTGCTGCAATTTCAAGTTCGATCTCTAGCTTCTTTGCAGCTGTTGTATTATTAAATGTCGGAAGAAAAGCTTGTTCTTCAATAACGGATACATTATCTGCAACCAAGGATAATCCTTGATACTGATCCTTTAAAGAATTGACCTTCTGATCAATTGCTTTTTCAACGACATTTTTGTTATCTACTGTTCCAACTCTTTTGCCATCTATGTATACGTGATACACGGTTTGGATCTTTGTATCGGCTGATACTGTTCCAAATACGAGTGTAGAAAGTGCGACAGATGTAATGGCAACTCGTTTAAATAACGTCATGTATGTTCTTGGTGCTTTTTCTTTTTTATTTTGGTTTGACACGGTCTTTCCTCCCTAAACAAAGGTTGCTTGTCCGAAATACTCGTTCCTCTCACCCTGTGAGTTGAAAAGCGTTGTCTTACAAAATACGCCAAGACGTATTCGATAGTTCGACAAATCTCTCTATTTTACACTTTACTAATTTACCATAGAATTTGAAAAAAAGTATACTAGTTTCCAATATGTAATACAAATGTAGTATTACTGTCATATTTTTACACTAAAATTGTTGGATTTTGACATCGACTTAGTTCTTTCCTCTTATAAAACCATGCATTATTTAAGGACTTCTGTCGATTTTCCACATCGAAAGGCACATTTGTAAAAAATGGCGTAGCTGAAATGGCATAAGACGAAAAAAGACGCATCACATAAGTGACACGTCTTTTTAGTCTAGTTCCAGGCGCCATCGGCTCGAGGCTATAAGCCAATCGCTTCGGAAGGTAAACTGCACCTTCTGTCAGCGCTCGTCTTATGCTTGACTTGTACAGGAAGTGCTGACATCGACGTTTGCCACAGGACGTAGCGGTAGTTAGTCGATGTTCCTCATACTGGGCGCCTTGCGCTTTTTTCGCATTATGCACCTGGTGGCATATCTGTATCATCAAACCTTCGTTCGAGATTGACGAATTTATTGTATTCCTTTACGAATGCCAGTGATACTGTTCCAACTGGACCGTTACGTTGCTTAGCAATAATGATCTCAATGATGTTCTTATTCTCTGATTCTTTGTCATAATAATCGTCACGGTATAAGAAGGCTACAATATCCGCATCCTGCTCGATACTTCCTGATTCACGAATATCTGACATCATCGGACGCTTGTCCTGTCTTTGTTCAACTCCACGGGAAAGCTGTGATAAGGCAATAACCGGAACCTTTAATTCACGAGCTAAAGCTTTTAAGGAACGTGAGATTTCAGAAACCTCTTGTTGTCGGTTTTCGCCACTTCTACCGCTTCCTTGGATTAACTGAAGGTAATCAATCAGAATCATCCCTAATCCACTTTCCTGCTTAAGTCTACGGCATTTTGAACGAATCTCATTCACTCGAATACCTGGAGTATCATCAATATATATTCCTGAGTTTGATAAGCTCCCCATTGCCATCGTGAGCTTTCCCCAATCCTCAGCTGTTAATGACCCTGTACGTAGGTTTTGAGCGTTGATGTTTCCTTCTGCACAAAGCATCCTCATTACGAGCTGCTCAGCACCCATCTCAAGGCTAAATATCGCAACATTCTCATCTGTCTTTGTTGCCACGTTTTGTGCAATATTAAGGGCAAAGGCTGTCTTACCAACAGATGGACGGGCTGCCACGATGATTAAATCATTTCGTTGAAACCCTGCTGTCATTTTGTCCAGTTCAGAAAACCCTGTTGGGATTCCTGTAATATCGCCTACACGATTATTAAGTGTTTCAATATTATCATAGGTTTGGACAAGTACATCTTTAATATTTTGGAAAGCACCCGCATTTTTACGGTTCGCTACTTCCATAATATTCTTTTCAGCCTCACCTAAAAGTGCATCCACTTCATCTTCGCGTGAATAACCATCGGTTGCGATCGTTGTTGCAGTACGAATGAGTCGGCGTAAAATGGACTTTTCTTCAATGATTCTTGCGTAGTATTCTATATTGGAGGCTGTTGGTACGGATCCTGCCAAATCACTTAAGTAGGAAACTCCACCAATTTCATCTAAAATTTTCGCATCCGCTAACTCCGAAGTAACCGTAACAAGGTCAACCGGTTCACCTTTATCTGAGAGACTTAGCATCGCGTCAAAGATCTTCTGGTGGGCTGTCCGATAAAAGTCTTCTGGAATCAATAATTCTGAAGCAAGAGTTAGCGAGCTCGGTTCTAGAAAAATTGCACCTAAAACGGCTTGCTCCGCCTCTATGTTTTGCGGAGGAATACGATCAGCAAAAATGTCACTCAACTATTCTCCACTCCCTTTATTTATATGAATTTATGTTTATTGTCTAGCTCCAGGCACCATCGGCTCTCTGGTCTAAGCCGATAAGCAGGCACCTTGCGCTTTTCTTAGTCTATTTATCTATTATACTTATTTCGGAATGAAAAAGCTTGTTATACGAAAAAAATGTGGTCTTGTATGATAACAAAACCACATTCTTTATTTTATCTGTTTCCTCTATTCCATTTCAATGGAAATTACTGTTCTTTGACTTGTACCTTCACAGTTGCTGATACTTCTTGATGTAATTTGACAGGTACATTTGTATAGCCTAACGCTCTAATTCCATCAGGAAGGTCAAATTTACGCTTATCGATTTTGATTCCATGCTTTTTCGTAAGCTCATCGGCAATTTGCTTACTTGTTACGGAACCGAATAAACGTCCGCCCTCACCCGCTTTTGCTTGCAATTCAACAGTTAGAGTCTCAAGCTTTTCTTTCAATTGCTTTGACTGCGCTAATTCTTCTGCCGCTTCTTTTGATTCCTTATTTTTCTTTGCTTCTAATGTTTTCATGTTTGCTGGTGTCGCTTCAATAGCGAGGTTTTGCTTGAGTAGGAAATTGTGTGCATACCCATCAGATACGTTCTTCACTTCTCCCTTTTTTCCTTTACCTTTTACATCTTTTAAGAAAATAACCTTCATTCCTTGGTACCTCCCTCTAAATACTCATCTATGACTAAAAGTAGTTGTTCTTCTGCTTCTTCTATCGTTGTATCATCTAACTGTGTAGCCGCATTTGTCAAATGGCCACCGCCACCTAGGCCTTCCATAATCAACTGTACATTGATCTCTCCTAATGAACGAGCACTGATCCCAACTCGTGAGTCGTGCCTCATCGAAATCACAAATGACGCGACTACATCGTTCATTGTTAGCAATGTATCTGCTGCTTGAGCAATCATCACTTGGTCGTAAGTCTCATTTTCATTTCCTTTTGCAATCGCAATTCCATTTTTATATATAAACGCTGACTCAATAAGTCTTGAGCGCTTTTTAAAATGATCCATGTTTTCCTTTAGGAACTTCTGAACAAGAACGGTGTCCGCACCTTGAGCACGTAGATAGGATGCTGCATCAAATGTTCTTGATCCTGTCCGAAGTGTAAAGCTCTTTGTATCTACAATAATCCCCGCAAGTAATGCGGTTGCTTCAAGCATATCAATTTTCTTCCGCTTTGGCTGATACTCAAGTAGCTCTGTAACCAACTCTGCTGTTGATGACGCATACGGCTCCATATAGACGAGTAATGGTGATTGAATAAATTCCTCGCCTCGACGGTGATGGTCAATGACCACCACTTTATCAATTTTTGATACAAGTTTTTCCTCAATAACGAGCGATGGCTTATGTGTGTCAACAACAACGAGTAGCGTGTCATTTGTAGCAATTTCAAGCGCTTGTTCCGGTGTAATAAAATACGACCAAAGCTCCGTATTTTCCTTCACTTCCTCAAGTAGTCGCCCTACGCCTGAATCGATTTCATTCGGATTTAAGACAATGTATCCATCTTTGTGGTTCATTTGTGCCACCTTTAAAATTCCAATAGCAGCCCCTACTGCATCCATATCAGGGTATTTATGGCCCATTATGATGACTTTATCACTGTCTGAGACAATTTCCTTTAAGGCATGTGAAATCACGCGTGCGCGGACCCTAGTCCGTTTTTCCATTGGATTCGTTTTGCCACCATAAAACTTAACCTTTCCATTCGGAAGTTTTATCGCAACTTGATCTCCACCACGTCCCAATGCTAGGTCCAAACTTGATTGTGCGGCAGCCCCTAACTCCGGTAGGGTTGGAACTCCAATTCCAATCCCAATACTTAGGGTTAATGCTACACTCTCCTTCGCTGTTGTTTCCCTCACATCATCCAAAATGGTAAACTTTGTTTTTTCAAGATTTGATAAGATCTCTTCGTTTAACACAGCAATAAAACGTTCTGACGATGTTCTTTTTAAAAATACGCCATGTTCATTTGCCCATTCATTAAGGATAGATGTAACCTGGCTATTTAACGAACTTTTTCGTTGATCATCCATTCCCTGTGTTACTTCATCATAATTATCTAAAAAGATAATTCCTAAAACGGTTCGCTCCGCTTCATACAATTGCACAATTTCCATTTGTTCCGTTACATCAAAGAAATAAAGCAAGCGTTCTTCTCTCTTTATTATGACTTTGAATTTCTGCTCATTTAACGTTATCGTATCACTTTCGATCTCTTGTTGTATTAAGGGAACAATCAGTTCCTCGACCTCGTAAAGGGATCTTCCTACTAATGAATCTGCATCCAAACAGTTAGATAAATAGGCATTCGCCCACTCGACCTGAAACTCCTCATTATAAAGCAAAATCCCAATTGGCATTTCCATTAATGCCTCTTCGCCAACCTTTTTTAAGCGATACGAAAGGGTTGAGATATAATGCTCCATTTCCTTTTTTAGATGTGAGTTTGCTTTGTATAAAAAATACACAATGAATCCAAGGAGCAGAAAACATGCTAACCCAATTACCCATTGAAAATAAATAAGAATTGCACTAAAAATACTTGTAATCACAAGCAATGCATATAAGGGATAGCGAAATAACTTCCTTTTGTAAAAGTCTGGCATGTAATTTTCAGCTCCTAAAGCTTTGTTTTACTTCTTTTCTCTTATTCGTTGTCGCAGTTGGAATCCTAAGTCAATTATACCTAAGATTCGAATAATATAAAGGAGAAATGGTGTTAGAATTGTCAGCACAATTGGCACTGCCTTTGGAATTCTTTTTTGATGGCAGAAGTAATAAATAAATGATAATCCTTGAATGACCATGAGCATCTGCAAAACAAAAAATAAATTTAAAAAGGCCGTATACCCAAACGTACCCTTATCCAGTTCAACAAAGCTAAAAAGTAAAATCAGTAAATAATACCATAAGATACTCTTAGGAAAGGTGATCTCACGAAAAGGCGGGAACGGATTCATTTTCACTTGAAGTCGTACAAGCACTGGTTTCATTGCCACAACCGTAACAAAGGCTAAAAACATAGCAATCAATACAAACATACTTGGGATCATGTATTGCATCATGTCAATGGAATCTTCCAGTTGCTTAATAGCCTCTGTATTTACATCTCCCCCTGTTGCCCTCATTATACTCTCAGCCATTGCAAAAGATTCCCGCGAGCTTTCTCGGATCATGTCAATGACATCAATTTGCAGGACCACAATCGCTGTTACATAAAGCAAAACGATTGAGAACAAATAGGATAAACAGGATCCTAAAAATAGTTCAATTCCACTTCTTCCCCTGTTAATCAATTCACCTAATAAGATACCTGTTATTCCAAACATTAGCGTATGTAATATCCCAATGACAGAACCGAATAACCCCGATAATAAAAAAGCAATGAGAATAAATAGTAATGATGGCTTTACCCTATACCTCACTGTAAACAGGATAAATGGAACGGGCAAAAAAAATAAAAGCACGATTCCAAGTAGTGGAACATATAAAGCAACAAGTAACAGTACACTATATATTGCTAAAAGCATACCGCCTTCTGTTAATATTTTTGCATTTTTCACCTTTTCACCTCAAATTAAATAACACACACCTTTTTTACAATCACTTTCTATTTTAAAGTTTTACGATAAAGTCTTCAACCTTTCAGGACTATGAAAACTAGAAAGCGAAACTTTTTGTTTTACTTTTCCCTATTTTCCATTATGATAGTAGTTATATAAGGAAACGTAACCACAAGGGGAGCAAATTTGCTGAGAGTGAACATTTAAGTTCAGACCCTTCGAACCTGTTAGTTAACACTAGCGTAGGGATGTGGAGTTATTTTGAGAACCAATACTTTTATTAAAGTTGTTCTCCTTGGGGTACGTTATTTTACAACATACTTTAAGGGGGATTTTTTTATGAGAAATACAAGATTACAGGCAATGATTGAAGCAGCTATTTTTGCTGTATTGGCGCTTGCATTGGACATTTTTGTACCATCCATTAAAATCGCTACTATATCAATTTCTTTTGCAATGGTTCCCATATTTATTATCGCATTAAGATGGGGATTCAAAACAGGATTTCTGTCAGGATTAATATGGGGGTTATTACAGCTTGTATTTGACCCTCAAATTATTCATCCGTTACAAGGTTTTATTGAATTTGTTATTGCATTTCCTTTTATAGGTTTTGCTGGCTTATTAAAAAACCCAGTTCAAAGGACTTTAATCAATAATAAAAAGGGATTAGCTATAGGTATTATTGTCATTGCAATATTCATAGGAAGTGTAGCGCGTTACTTCTGGCACTTTCTTGCCGGATTCATCTATTGGGGCATGTATGCACCAAAAGGAATGGACCCAGTGTTTTACTCCTTTACGTTTAACAGTATTGCAATGCTAGGATCCTTTATTGCATGCTCCATAGTTTTGATTTTACTTATCGTAGCTTCACCACGCTTTTTCATTCAAAAGGAAACTATGTAATTATATATTTGCCTCTTTTAGAGGCTTTTTTATATGTTTCCTTTTACGATAATCAAATAGACGAACTCCGTTTGAAATTATGATGTCTTGTCCTTAATGAGTAACCAACAAAAAGTAAAATAAGCGTAGGTTTTCCGATTAAATGCAGAATGGAGCTCGTTTCAGGGGATATGAGCGGAGATATTCCGACAATGCAAAGAAAAATCCCCCATTCTTACGGTTTTCGAGCCAATAGGCGGAAACTCTCTGTCTATTTAAGCTTTATTTAATATAAATTACTAATTAAGCGGAATTTTTACGTCTATTTATCAGTCTGGGGGCTTATCTAAATATCGTGTTATTGAAATAATATTAAAACAAATAAGGCACCCAAATCATTATGATTGGGTGCCTTAAATTTAAATTATTACTCACCAGATACATATGGTAGTAATGCCATTTGACGAGCACGTTTAATAGCAATTGTTAATTTACGTTGGTATTTCGCACTTGTACCAGTTACACGACGAGGTAAGATTTTACCACGCTCAGAAACGAATTTTTTAAGTAAATCTACTTCTTTGTAATCGATGTGTGTGATTCCATTAGCTGTGAAGTAACACACTTTACGACGCTTTGCACGTCCACCTTTACGTCCGCCTGCCATTTATTTTCTCCTCCTTTTCAATTTAAGATTTTATCGATTAGACTTACAAGTTAGAATGGAAGATCATCATCTGAAATATCAATGGGTTGTCCATCATTAGCAAATGGATCTTGGTCTACTCTTGTAGGTCCTTGGTTTTGATTTGGGTTCTGACTCTGTCCAAATGGAGAGTATCCACCTTGGCCACCGCCTTGGTTTCCACCCTGGTTGCCTCCATAGCCACCTTGATTGCCCCCTTGATTACCACCATAGCCTCCGCCATAGTTTCCACCAAAGTTTCCTCCACCGCTGCGCTGTTGGTCATTCGCATTTCTAGGTTCAAGGAATTGAACACTTTCTGCTACAACCTCAGTAACATATACGCGTTTGCCATCCTGGCCTTCATAATTTCTTGTTTGAATACGACCATCAACGCCAGCTAAGCTTCCCTTTTTCAAGAAATTAGCGACATTTTCAGCTGGTCGGCGCCAAATCACGCAATTAATGAAGTCAGCTTCACGTTCACCTGACTGATTCGTAAATGTTCTATTCACTGCAAGTGTGAAGGTTGCAACTGCAACTCCACTTGGGGTATATCGTAATTCCGGATCCTTTGTAAGTCTCCCAACGAGAACTACGCGATTCATCATCAGAACCATCTCCTTAACAGGATATTGAAACAGAGTCTATACTCTAAAAAATTCTTATTCTTCTTCTTTAACAATGATATGACGGATAATGTCTTCACTGATTTTCGCTAAACGATCGAATTCGTTAACAGCTTCAGAGTTAGACATTACGTTAAGAATCATGTAATAACCATCGCGGAAATCATTGATTTCATAAGCTAAACGGCGCTTACCCCATTCTTTTACGTTTGTAATCTCCGCACCATTATCAGTTAGAACGCCATTAAAACGCTCAACTAAAGCCTTTTTCGCTTCATCTTCAATGTTTGGACGGATAATATACATAACTTCGTATTTTCTCATCACATTACACCTCCTTTTGGACTAACGGCCCTTTATCTAAAAAGGGCAAGGAGCAATTATTTTAATTACTCACAGAAAAAGATTATACCACATTAATAATTTGCAGGCAAGAAATGTTTAAAAATGAAAGTAGCCACAAAACGAAAACCGTCCTATGGCTACTTTTACATAAAAATCTTATACATTAAATCGGAAATGGATAACATCCCCATCTTGAACAATATATTCTTTACCTTCAAGACGTACCTTACCTGCTTCACGTGCAGCATTCATAGAGCCACCTGCAAGCAAGTCCTCATATGAGACCGTCTCCGCGCGAATAAACCCTCTCTCAAAATCAGTGTGAATAATCCCTGCACATTGAGGTGCTTTCATACCTTTTCTGAACGTCCACGCTCTTACCTCTTGTACACCTGCAGTAAAATAAGTAGCAAGGCCTAATAAGTGATACGCAGTACGAATTAATTGGTCGAGCCCAGATTCTTCAATTCCAAGCTCTTCAAGGAACATCTCCTTTTCTTCCCCTTCAAGCTCCACAATTTCAGACTCAATCTTCGCACAAATAACAATTACCTCAGCATTTTCCTTTTCTGCAAACTCACGAACTAATTGAACATACTCATTTGAAGAAGGATCTGCTACATCATCTTCACCAACATTGGCAACGTATAAAACTTGTTTACTTGTTAGTAAGTGCATTCCCTTTACATATTTCATTTGTTCTTCCGTAAATTCAATCGCACGAGCAGGTTGTTCATTTTCAAATGCTTCTTTTAACATCACAAGCACTTCATGCTCTGCAACAGCATCTTTATCCTTTTGCTTAGCAAGTTTCCCAACACGGTCAATACGCTTATCCACTGATTCAAGGTCTGCTAATATCAACTCTAGATTGATTGTCTCAATATCCGAAATCGGGTCTACCTTACCAGCAACGTGAGTAATATTGTCGTCCGCAAAACAACGAACAACATGACAAATCGCATCAACCTGGCGGATATGAGATAAGAATTTATTGCCAAGACCTTCTCCTTTACTCGCACCTTTTACGATCCCTGCAATATCTGTGAACTCAAAGGTTGTTGGAACAGTCTTTTTGGGTTGTACTAATTCTGTTAATTTATTTAAACGTTCATCTGGCACTTCAACAATCCCCACATTTGGGTCGATTGTACAGAACGGATAGTTCGCTGATTCTGCGCCTGCTTGTGTAATTGCATTAAAAAGAGTTGATTTTCCAACGTTTGGAAGACCAACGATTCCTGCTGTTAACGCCATTGATTATTCCACTCCTCTTATCCGTAACATACTAACTAGCCTTCAACAATTATAGATATTCCTTATAAAAAATACAAGCCGTTTAGGCTTATTCGACTTTAGGTGAGATTATCAAATATTCTATTCTTTCACCTTCTCAATTCCGACAAGGCAATCATATAAAGTACTACCAAGTCCATTATCGGAAACCTGATGAGAGGTAAGCTGGTTCACACTGCCACCAAATATATGCCACTGCCCTTCATCAATACAAACAATATTCGGTGCTGAATCCTTTAAAATCTGGACTTTTCCTGTAATTTCACCACGATCATTAAACACCCTCACCCTATCATTTGCTTCAAGACCTTTTTGTTCTGCAATATCCTTCGAAATTTCAACCTTTACCGATTGCAATCCTTCAATCAAATGATAATTTTGTGAATGATTCGAGCGCAAAGGATGAATCGTTAATAACGAATATGGATATCTTGTTGCTAAATCTTGGTCTGAATGAATTGATTCTCTCGGATACGAAATTTTCAAACGCCCATCATACCCTTTTATTTCCCCTAGTGAGGAAGTAAACTCAAATTTCCCAGACGGGGTTGTAAATTGTAAATCATGCCAAGGAACAAGCTGTACTGGAAGTGGAACATGACTTTTCTCTTTAATCAATTCAAAAGTAATTCCTTCATCCTGTAATGAACCTATTCCCATTTTTATAAATTCTTCTCTCGTATAGTCAAAATCATCGCCAAAACCTAACCTTTTTGCTAATTCCGTCCAAATCCATACATCTGATTTTGCCTCACCACGAGCTTCGACTAGCTTTGGACCATAATTGACAAAGTGATGAAACATAGATGAATAATAGATATCTTCTTCCTCAAAAACAGTCGCAGAAGGAAGCACATAATCCGCTAATCTTGCTGTATCAGTCATAAACTGTTCAAGTACAACTACTGTGTCTACCGACTGAAAAGCCTCCTGCACAAGAGCTGTATTTGGTACTTGTGTTAACGGATTCCCACACGACACCATAATCATTTTTATTGGCGGTTCTGAAGCCGTTAAGATTTTTTCCGCTTGTTCAGTCATTACAAATGCTCTAGATTCTTTCTTCCTTTCAGGAAGTGTCAATGCCGCACTATCAAAGCTTTGACCAACCTGTGTATTACCAAAGTTAGCTCCACCACCAGGAATCCCAACATTCCCACTAACTGCAATTAGGGCATCAATTAAACGGATTGTATTACCCCCATTAGCGTAACGCTGCATTCCTAATCCCATATAGGTCGTTGTTGGACCATCACTATAAATGTAGGCTAAATTTGTAATTGTTTCACGTGGAACATTGGTTACTTTCTCTATTTGTTCCATTGAAATGGATTGTAGAATATCCATTAAGTCTTCAAAACCAACTGAATTCTTTTCAATAAAATTTTTATCTTGCAGTCCTAAACGAAGCAATTCCTTCATTATTCCAATCGCTAAAAACCCATCCATTCCTGGGGTAATGGAGATATATGAATTTGCAATTTTAGCCGTACCATTATAGATAGGATCAATGACAATTAGATTGACCCCCTTCTTTTTCACTTCCTGTAAGTAACCAAAAAGATGCATATTCGTGCGTGTTACATTTCTTCCCCAAATAATGACATTTTTACTATTGTATATATCATCGGGAGCATGACTGGCTGCATTTCCAAAATCCCAATTTTGAGCTTCAATTCCTGAACCCCAACATATGCTGCCAATTAGTTCGGTCGCTCCGCCAAAACAATTAAAAAACCGATCCGGAATTTTCGTTAAAAGTCCTCCATTTGCATAGTCATGACTGTGCAACACAGCAGTGGAACCATATTTCTGTCTCACTTCTGCAAGTTTTGCTGAAACTTCCTTTAAAGCCTGTTCCCACGTAATTCTATGAAACTCTCCATTTATTTTTTTCATAGGATAAAGAATCCGTTCATCGGAGTTTGTTCTTGCTTCTAACATACGACCTCTACCACAGATTTTCCCCTTCGTAATAGGATGTTCTTTATCACCATCAATTTTAATAATTTTCCCGTTTTCTACTTCAACGACAAAACCACAGCTATCCCAACAATTTAATGGGCAAGCAGATTTAAATGTGGTCAATCCTCTCATCTCCCCACATAGTTCCAACTTTCATATCCTATATATTATAATTCACCTCTTCAAAATTTCTAGAAAAAAGATTTAATATACCAAGGAACTTTTATCCACTAAAAAAGCACAAGGTTTTATTCCTCATGCTTTACTAAAATCTTTTTCAATTTTCGTCCGAATTCTTTTCGTGGTATGAGCACACTATGTTCGCAGCCCTCACATTTAATCCGAATATCCATCCCTAGTCGAATAATTTTCCATTTATTTGTTCCGCACGGATGAGGTTTCTTCATTTCTACAATATCATGTAATCCGTAGTCTTTATCAACCATGACATTCCACCCTTTATCCTTATTATATGAAATATTGTAACAGGAAATCATTTTAAATTGTAGCGATTTACAATTGGATAAAGCAAAATGACCGCTAATAAATACAAATTTGCGATACCATATAATGGATATAAAATTGAAACTAGGGTTGAAAAACCAAAAGTTGTAAAAGGTACCATAAGCAAAATCAAAAGAATAGAAATCATCCACAATGGCATTTTCATTTTTTCCTTAAAACGTGTGGATAATCCTAATAATCCCGATGCAGCGGTTGTGAATATTGCACCAAATAAAAGAATCGACATAATAAATACGGCTACGTAAGGGAAATTTCTTAAGATCACAAATAACGGAATTTCATATAACATGATTTCCTGTGCTATTTCAATAAGAGCCTCATTATAAATAAATGTTATAAAACCTAAAAACAATCCACTTCCAATACTTGCAACCCACGCCTCCCCTTTTGATTTCATCTCCTTTCCAATTGCGCCTAACACCGCAACAAGAGGTAAAATGTTTAGTGCCGTAAACGTAAAGGCAGATGGCCAATTGCTCTGTTCATGAAGCTCAAAGGAAAATTCCTTTCCACTAGATATTAAGAAAATAAATAAAACCGTGACTAAAAAAATAATTAAGGCAGGAATAATCGCCATATTAATAGAAACTAAACCATTAATATTCCATAAAAAAACTAAAACAAGGAGAAAGCCAAAAATTAAGATCCCCCACCAAAATGAAATATTAAACAACTCTAAAGTAGCACCACCACCTGCTAACATCACAACCGTGGTAGAAAATAAGTATAAAATAGTAATTACATCATATACATGTGAAACCTTTTCCCCTACTAATTCTTTTAAAACTGGAACAAAATGCTCTGCCTTTTTCTCAAAGCTAATTTTCATAATGATGTAGCAGCAAATGATAAAAATAAATGTAAAGAAAATGATGGCTAAGCCACTTTGCTCGCCATAAAATTGCCAAATTTCTCTTCCGGATGCATAACCTGCACCAATCGCTGTACCTAAAATCAGAAACATCCACCGAATTCCTGCCTGAAACATACAATCCCCCCACCACTCATATTCCATCTATCTGCTTTAATGAACAAATTACAAATCTAAGATTCTTTTTATTCAGATGTATAGAATCTAAGATTCTTCCGTATACTGTTACTACAGTTAAAAAGGGGTGAAAAACCTATGAATCTTAGATACAAATTATTTGACCATCTAAAAAATGAACCTTATCGAATTCCACATGATCAAGAACTAGCTGACCACCAAATTGCTTTACAAATCACTTCAATGCTTCCACCTATGAACGATCAACCAATTGTTATATTTTGTATCGGCACAGACCGTTCCACTGGCGATTGTCTTGGACCATTAATCGGCACAAAAATTACCGAAAAAAGACTGTCCCACTTTCATGTATATGGCACATTGGACGAACCTATTCATGCAGTTAATCTTCAAGAGAAAATCGAGATAATCAATCAGAAGTACTCAAACCCTTTTATCATTGGAATTGATGCCTGTTTAGGCAGATTAAAGAGTGTGGGGTCTATCACCATTGGTGAGGGTCCAATTAAGCCAGGCGCAGGCGTAAACAAGGAATTAACCCCTATCGGAGACATGCATATAACAGGAATTGTAAATGTGAGTGGATTTATGGAGTTTTTCGTCCTCCAAAACACGAGATTGAGTTTAGTTATGAAAATAGCAAATACCATTTCTAGTGGCATCTGTAAGGCTGAATTTGAGTATCTTCGAAAGATGGAGCTTGATACAATCGAGAAAGATAGATTTACCATATAAAAAAACCTCTTCTATAATAGAAGAGGTTTAAAAAATGGAACTTGCAAAATAAAGAATTGAATTCCAATAATATACCCCCGTTACAAGGATAGCTACTACTAGAATGCCAGGTAATAGATTCGCAACACGTATATTGGTTATGCCTAATAGATTTGTCCCGATTGCGACAATCATCAAGCCCCCAGCTCCTGTCATTTCAACAATAAATGTGTCCATTAACTCTGCTGGAACCCATTTATCAATTTGTGTCGCAAATAAGGCAATAGAGCCTTGGTAAAGGATGACAGGAACTGTGGAAAATAGCACACCAACACCTAACGTCGTCGTTAAAATCAAACTAGTAAAACCATCAAGAATGGACTTTGTATAAAGAACACTGTGATCATTCCGTAATCCACTATCAAGTGCCCCAATGATCGCCATTGCACCTATTACAAATATCAAGGTAGCTGTAACAAAACCCTTTGCAATCGTCCCCTCGCCTGAAGATGATCCTACTTTCTTTTCGATCCAGTTGCCTAACTTGTTTAATTTATCTTCAAGATCCCACCATTCTCCGAGAATACCGCCAAATACTAAACTAAAAATAACAATTAAAAATTGTTCGCTCTTTAGTCCCATTTGAATTCCTAATAAACAAACAGCTAGTCCGATTCCATGCATAACAGTTGTTTTTACCTTTTCGGGAATTCGGTGTAATACCTTGCCTAATAAGGTTCCGGCTGCTATACATAATCCATTTACAATTGTACCTAATAGAACCAATTTTCATTTCCCCTAAGCTTATAAATTTGTAAGTAATAAAAAACGCTGCACAGTCTTAATTTAAAAAATAAGAACATGCAGGTTTTCTATTGGTCATTATGAGATTTTTGGTGATTCTAGCAATTCAAGAATTCTTTCAAGGTCTTCATTTGAAAAGAATTCAATTTCAATTTTTCCTTTTTTCTTCGTTTGCTTAATCGTAACAGATGTACCAAAACGATCACGCAGGAAGGACTCTTGTTCTTTAATAAAGATATCTTTTTCCTTTTTTGGCGGCTTAGATGTTTCACGTGGAACATTTTGATTCACTTGATTAACCAACGCTTCTAATTGGCGAACATTAAGTTCCTCAACAATGACCTTTTCAACAATCGCATTCAACTTTTCTTTCTTTTTAAGTCCTAATAGCGTACGCCCATGCCCCATGGACAATTTACCTTCAGAAATGAAGTTCTGTACATGTTTAGGAAGAGATAAAAGACGAAGATGGTTTGCAATATGCGGTCTACTTTTTCCTACTCTTTTTGCAAGCTGTTCTTGAGTTAATTTCAAATGGTCCAATAGGGATTGGTAAGCAAATGCCTCTTCTATAGGTGATAAATCTTCACGCTGTAGATTTTCAAGCAATGCAATCTCCATCATTTGCTGTTCGTTTAATTCACGAACAACGACAGGAACTGTAGTTAGCTTAGCTTCTTTTGCAGCACGGTAACGCCTTTCACCCGCTACAATTTCAAATCCTTTAATGCTTTTTCGAACTATTATAGGCTGTAAAATCCCATGTGTAAGGATAGATTCCTTTAGTTCAGCAATTGCCTCTGGCTCAAATGTCTTTCTTGGTTGATATGGATTCGGACGTAATTGATTCAGTTTAATCTCTTGGACAACCTCTTCCTTCCCTGCTTCCATCGATGGGAATAAAGCATTAACACCTTTACCTAACCCTTTAGCCATTCACAATCACTTCCTTTGCAAGATCTAAGTATACTTCAGCACCTCTTGATTTTGGATCATAGATGATGATTGGTTCTCCGTGACTCGGAGCTTCACTTAATCGTACATTTCTTGGAATAATTGTTTTATATACTTTATCTTGGAAATACTTTTTCACTTCTTCAATAACCTGAATACCTAAATTTGTTCTAGCATCAAGCATAGTAAGAAGTACTCCATCAATCATTAAATCACTATTAAGATGTTTCTGAACCAAACGAATTGTATTTAATAGTTGACTTAGCCCCTCTAGAGCGTAATATTCACACTGAACTGGAATAATTACTGTATCAGAAGCTGTTAAAGCATTTAATGTTAACAGTCCTAATGATGGTGGACAGTCAATAATTATATAGTCATATTGGTCTCTAACTTCATCTAAGGCTCTTTTAAGACGAACCTCGCGAGAAATCGTTGGCACTAATTCAATTTCAGCACCCGCTAATTGGATCGTTGCTGGAATCATATATAAATTTTCAACTGTAGTTGGAACTGTAACATCCTTCGCTTCTACATCATCAACAAGCACATCATAAATACACTGATTTACATTTGCCTTTTCTATGCCACAGCCACTTGTTGCATTCCCTTGAGGGTCAATGTCGACAAGTAAAACCTTCTTTCCGACATAAGCCAAACAAGCACTAAGGTTAACAGAAGTAGTTGTTTTCCCTACTCCACCTTTTTGGTTTGAGATTGAGATGATTTTCCCCACGATGTCACCTACTTTCAATTTTAAACTACTTTTTTCTACATTTTTTTACAAAGTGAGGACTTTATAAAACTATTACTATCACTTTTTCTATTCTATCATGAAAAAATGATAGGGTTTATCTTTTTTTATAAAAAATGTTCCACGTGAAACATTTTTTATAAAAATTAAATATTTATTGCTGTGTCATAGTCTTGATTTTAGTTTTGTAGAGCTAATTCAAAAAAAATTCCCTTACCGCGTGTAGGGCAAGGAAATGGATTTGTTTATTTATTTTTAGGAATTCGAATTGTAAATTGGATATAGTCGTCAAATTCTTCTTCTTCTGTATTTAAATTGACTCCACTTTCCTCAACCATTGTTAATGATTGACGAATCGTATTCATCGCGATTCTCATATCTCGACTTACTGCTTTAAATTTAGGCTTTGGTCGTTTTTGTTCCTTTTCTAATTCAAGGATTCTATCGACGCGATCTTCCGTTTGCTTAACATTAAGCTGTTTTTCAATAATGTCATGCATAAGCTTAATTTGCTTTTCTGGATCCTTAAGAGGGATTAAAGCTCTCGCATGACGCTCTGTAAGCTTCTTTTGCATAAGCATTTGTTGGACTTCTTCAGGCAACTTTAATAAACGCAGCTTATTGGCGATTGTCGACTGACCTTTCCCTAATCGCTGAGCTAACGCTTCTTGTGTAAGATTATGTAATTCTAGTAATCTAGCATAAGCATACGCTTCTTCAATCGCTGATAATTCTTCTCGTTGTAGATTCTCGATCAACGCAACGGATGCAGTTTCTGCATCATTGAATTCTTTGATGATTGCTGGAATTGTCTCCCATTCAAGAGTTTGAACGGCTCTCCAACGTCGTTCACCAGCAATAATTTCATACTGGTTATCAGTAAATTGTCGAACAACAATTGGTTGAATGATTCCATGTGTACGTATGGTTAATGCAAGCTCTTTAATTTTATCCTCTGCAAAAACAGTTCTCGGTTGATATCGGTTTGGAACAATCTCATTTATCGGAATTTGTCGAACTTCCTCCAGCTGTGTCTCTTCATCATCTATTGAATCTTCTAATAGAGTTTCTACCACCTGGTCCTGATTCACTTGTTGTTTATCATCTTTTTCACCGATACTGAATAACCGCGAAAATGGATGCTTCATAATTCCACCACCCCTTAGAACTCCCACTAATCAAATGCGCCATGGCGTATTTGTGCCCGATTTTTTTAGGCCCACACGATGTGGGTTACAAAGACGCTACCACAGGATGTGGCGCTCTTAGTCTTTGATCCTTTGCTCGAAAAACTTCCACTGAAAAATCGTGGCATCCGCCAGATGCTTAACTTTATTTAGCAACGTGTTGAACGCTTCACGTATATCGTGACACCGTACATTCTTCTTACCACTTAGATAAGTAGAAAATTTTGCTGAATAAAGTTAATAATTCTCTATTTTCTCTCTCATTCCTTCTATTATAACATGAATTTTACAAAAATCTTACTATCTTTCTACTAATTCATGTAGTTAAAAAGTATATGTGTAATAAATCGTTCACCCTTCATTACTTAATGGGTGAACGATTTGGTGTCCCTGGTTTACGAGGGTATTTTTTGGGCGTTGGTTTCTTCTTCTCAATGATTACGATATTACGATCACTATTTTCCATCGGCAATAAGAAGTGGTGTACATCTTTTACATGACCGCCTAGTGTTGTGATAGCTTTCTTGCCATCTTCTATCTCATCCGCAACAGATGCAGCCTTCATCGCGATAAATGCTCCATTTACCTTTACAAGCGGCAAGCATAATTCACTTAATACCGACATTCTAGCAACAGCTCTTGCCATTACAATATCAAACGATTCACGAATTTCTCCCTTTTGCCCAAAGGTTTCAGCTCGATCATGATAAAATGTCACATTTTCAAGCCTAAGCTCCTTAGAAAGCTCATTGAGGAAGGTAATACGTTTTTGCAATGAATCAACAATTGAGATTTTTAAATTTGGATAACAGATTTTTAGAGGGATACTTGGGAATCCTGCACCCGCTCCAACGTCACAAATCGAATATTCCTTTGTAAAATCAAAATAAAATGCAGCTGAAATAGAATCATAAAAATGCTTTAAATATACCTCAGGCTTATCTGTAATCGCTGTAAGGTTCATTTTTTCGTTCCATTCAACTAATAATTTGTAATAGGTTTCAAACTGATTCAGTTGGATTGGAGAAAGAGAAATCCCCTTCTCCTCCAACATCGATGTAAATAATGAGGTGTCCATTTTGTGTTTCCTTCCAATTTTAATCAAATACACCTTGGAATTACTAGAAAAATGTTAGTTTACTCGTGCGATTTTCCCTTGCTCAAGGTATACGAGCAGTATGGAAATATCAGCTGGATTTACTCCTGAAATCCTAGAGGCTTGAGCAATAGATAAAGGATGCACTTCTTTTAAGTTTGCTTTTGCTTCATTTGCTAAACCAGAAATAGCGTCATAATCAATATTTTCTGGGATTTTTTTGTCTTCCATTCGCTTTAATTTATCAACTTGTTGTAAAGATTTTTGAATATAGCCTTCATACTTGATTTGGATTTCAATTTGTTCCGCAACATCAGGATGAATCTCTAGATCGCTAGGAGCTAATTTGCGAATATGCTCATACGTCATCTCAGGTCGTTTTAACAAATCAGATGCTAAAATGCCATCCTTCAATTCACTTCCACCAACTGAACGGATTAGCTCTTGTACTTCGTCTGTTGGTTTAATTCGAATACCTTGAAGACGTTCCATTTCCTGTTCAATTGCTGCTTTTTTATCTAAGAACTTTTGATATCGATCTTCAGAAATTAACCCAATATCATGACCAAGCTCAGTTAGACGTAAATCTGCATTGTCATGACGAAGGAGTAAACGATATTCCGCACGAGAAGTTAATAGACGATAAGGCTCAGCTGTACCCTTTGTAACCAAATCATCAATAAGAACACCGATATAAGCATCTGAACGACTTAAAATGACTTCCTCTTTATCAAGTGCACGGCGTCCCGCATTAATACCAGCCATAATCCCTTGGGCTGAAGCTTCCTCATATCCAGACGTTCCATTAATTTGACCGGCAGAATAGAGATTTTTAATTTTTTTCGTTTCAAGTGTAGGCCAAAGCTGCGTTGGAATGATTGCATCATATTCAATTGCATACCCTGGTCTCATCATTTGTGCATTCTCAAGGCCTGGAACGGATGAAATCAATTGATGTTGGACATCCTCAGGTAAGCTTGTAGAAAGTCCTTGAACATAGACCTCCTGCGTGTTTCTT
This sequence comes from Bacillus sp. JJ1521, assembly GCF_036965165.1. Taxonomy (NCBI): domain Bacteria; kingdom Bacillati; phylum Bacillota; class Bacilli; order Caryophanales; family Bacillaceae; genus Bacillus; species Bacillus sp. JJ1521. Next base: position 50,291 of record NZ_JBALOX010000074.1, read on the forward strand.
CCTTCTGGCTCAAGGAAAATTTGATGTCTTGGCTTGTCATGGAATCGCACTACCTTATCCTCAATTGATGGGCAGTAACGGGGACCGGACCCTTTAATCATTCCAGAATACATAGGGGAACGATGTAAATTTGCATCAATGATTTGGTGTGTTTTTTCACTTGTATAGGTTAACCAGCATGGGAGCTGATCAGTAATATATTTAGTCGTTTCATACGAAAAAGCTCTTGGTGTTTCATCACCAGGTTGGATTTCTGTTTTACTATAGTCAATCGTATGACTGTTGACACGTGGTGGTGTACCTGTCTTAAAACGTACTAAATTAAAGCCTAAATCCTCGAGATGCTCAGACAATTTAATAGACGGTTGTTGGTTATTTGGTCCACTAGAATACTTTAATTCCCCAATAATGATTTCACCGCGTAAAAATGTGCCTGTTGTAATCACAACTGTTTTGGCATGATATACTGCACCCGTTTTTGTAATTACACCTTTACACACATCGTCCTCAACAATTAAACGTTCCACCATTCCTTGAACAAGGGTTAAATTGGGTTCATTTTCTAAAGTTCTCTTCATTTCGTGTTGGTATGAAAACTTGTCTGCTTGTGCACGTAATGCACGGACGGCCGGACCCTTTCCTGTGTTCAGCATTCTCATTTGAATATGTGTTTTATCAATATTTTTTGCCATTTCCCCACCTAAGGCATCAATTTCACGGACAACTGTACCTTTTGCTGGTCCACCAATAGATGGATTACATGGCATAAACGCAACCATATCTAAATTTATTGTAATCATCAGCGTTTTCGCGCCTAGACGAGCTGAAGCTAAACCTGCTTCAGAGCCCGCATGCCCTGCACCAATGACGATGACATCGTAATTTCCGGCATCAAAGCTCAATGTTACTTCCTCCCTTTTCATCCCATTTACATTTTAGAAATGAGATTTGAATAAAGTTTCTATTTTCCTAAACAAAATTGTGAAAATAACTGATTGATTAAGCTCTCGTGTACAGCATCCCCGACAATTTCCCCTAATAGCTCCCATGTTCGGGTTAAATCTATTTGAACCATATCAATTGGTAGATCAGACTCCACCCCTGAAATGGCATCTTCAATTGATTTTTTTGCTTGCGTTAACAAGGCAATATGACGAGAATTAGAAACATATGTTAAATCATTTGCTTCGACATTTCCAGTAAAAAATAAGGAGGAAATAGCTTCTTCTAAAGCATCTACCCCTTTTTCTTCTAACAATGAGGTTGTAACAATTGGATCGTCTTTAGCAAGCTCCTTAACCTTTTCCATATTAATCATTTGCGGAAGGTCTGTTTTATTAATGATGACGATTGTTTCCATACCTGAAACGGCTTCAAATAAACGCTCGTCCTCAACCGTAAACTCATCCCCATAGTTTAACACAAGTAAAATAAGATCTGCTTTTTTCAAAACCTCGCGAGAACGCTCGACACCAATGCGTTCCACAATATCCTCCGTTTCACGGATTCCAGCTGTATCGACAAGACGTAATGGAACACCACGTACATTGACATATTCTTCGATCACATCACGCGTTGTTCCCGGGATATCTGTTACAATTGCCTTATTTTCATGAACTAAACTATTTAATAAAGATGATTTACCTACATTCGGCCTACCTATAATAACAGTAGATAAGCCTTCTCGTAAAATTTTCCCTTGGTTAGAGGTTTCTAATAATTTTTTGACTTCATCGTGTACCTTATTGGCTTTTTCAAGTAGCACACGATGAGTCATTTCTTCAACGTCATCATACTCCGGATAATCAATATTTACTTCAATATGTGCTAATGTCTCAAGCAATTCCTGACGCAAACGATTAATAAGGGTAGATAATCTACCTTCCATTTGACCAATTGCAACATTCATCGCACGGTCGGTCTTTGCGCGGATTAAATCCATTACTGCTTCTGCCTGTGAGAGGTCTATCCGACCATTTAAAAAGGCCCGCTTTGTAAATTCTCCAGGTTCCGCTAATCTTGCCCCATTTGTAAGAACAAGCTGGAGGACTCGGTTAACCGAAACTAGTCCACCATGACAATTGATTTCAATTACATCCTCCCTTGTGAAAGTCTTTGGTCCTCTCATCAAGGTAAGCATTACTTCTTCTACAACTTGTTTCGTATCTGGATCTACAATATGTCCATAATGGATTGTATGTGAGTCTACCTCTTTTAAATTTTTCCCTTTAAAAACTCGATTTGCAATATCAATCGCATCATCCCCACTTAACCGGACGATTGCAATTGCTCCTTCTCCCATTGGAGTTGAAATGGCTGCTATTGTATCAAACTCCATTTT
>NZ_JBALOX010000074.1:52678-66806 GCF_036965165.1 Bacillus sp. JJ1521
TGTGAATATCTTTTTAACTAGTATTACCTATTTATCCACAAGAAAACAAATCCATGTTTTCTTAAAATAAACCACACTCCATTTTATCTTATCCACATGTGAATAACAATATTGAAGAACTTACTAGCACGCAACAAATAATCGGAAATTCTGTATTATAACAATCTGTTCTTTAAAACGTTCGGTACAGATCTAGTTTTTTTAAAAAAAGTGTACAAAAAAACCTAGGCAATCGCCTAGGTTTTTTATACATGTTATTCTGCTGGTGAAATTACGATATGTCGATTTGGATCTGAACCACTGGAAGATGTTTTTACCTTTTTCTGATTCGCAAGTGCTGTATGAATGACCTTTCGCTCGTATGATGGCATTGGTTCTAATTTTACATCTTGCTTTGTTCGATTTACTTTATCAGCAAGTCTTTCCGCTAGTAGAATCAACGTTTCTTCACGACGGCCTCGATAGTTTTCGGCATCCACCACAATGTTCAAATAATGATCTGAAAATCGATTCGCAACAAGTTGTGTTAAATACTGAAGTGAATTTAAGGTTTGGCCTCTTTTTCCAATTAAAACGGCCATTTTTTCACCTGATAATTGGAATGTAACATTCTTTCCATTTCGTGTAACATCCAAAGTCGCTGGAACACCCATTGTTGAAACGACATTTTCTAAGAATTTCTGTGCTTCTTCGACTGGATCAATTTTCACGGTTACTTTTACAACAGCTGGCTTTGTTCCAAAAATCCCAAATATCCCTTTTTTACCTTCATCGATGACTTGAATATCGGTGCGGTCTCTTGTTGTGTTAAGTTGAGCTAAAGCTGATTCTACTGCTTCATCGACGGTTTGCCCTGTAGCAGTTACCTGTTTCACTTTTTCGCTCCTCCCGCTTTTCCAGATTGTGCAGCTCTAATATCTGGACCTTTAATTAAATATGTTTGAACAATCATAAAGATATTACCTACTACCCAGTATAAAGATAAGGCCGCTGGGAAGCTGATTGCAAAGACAACGATCATGATTGGCATTAACCATAGCATCATTGCCATTTGCGGATTGTTTTCCATACCCATCATTGTAATTTTCTGCTGGATAAATGTTGTTACACCAGCAACTAAAGGTAGTATATAATATGGATCTGATTCACCTAAGTCAAACCACAAAAAGTTGTGATTTGCAATTTCACTTGTTCTCATAATTGCATGGTAGAAACCAATTAAGATTGGCATTTGAATCAATAATGGGAAACATCCTGCTAATGGATTGACACCATGCTTTTGGAAAAGCTGCATCGTTTCTTGTTGTAGTTTTTGTTGTGTTGCTTGGTCTTTTGAGCTGTATTTTTCACGAAGTGACTTTAGCTCAGGTTGAATTGCTTGCATTGCTTTTGAACTCTTTGTTTGTTTGATCATTAAAGGCAATAAAGCAAAACGAATTATAAGGGTAACAATAATAATTGCTAAACCGTAGTTTGCATTTCCAAATAGCTCAGCAAAATAAGTAATGAGCCAAGATAATGGATAAACAAAGTACTTGTTCCAAAATCCTGTACTTTCTGCGGTAATCGGATCATTAATCTGGGCACACCCTGATAATAGTAGAATCAATCCTATTAGCGCACTTATTAATAATATTCGCCTTTTCAACTACTTTTCCTCCTAGTTCTAAATATCCTAAAGGTAAATATGTATCTCGTATATATTTTAAAACATATTCATTCGAAGAAAAAATCAATATGTACCCTTGTATTCTACCATCTTTATATGAAAATTTCTTTCTTTCCTTTGAAAAAAGTCAACTATTTTGGGACCTTTTTTAACACTTTTGCCACCTTTAAGACATGAAGCAAGCTTTTCTTTACTTCTTCATAGCTCATCTCGGCAACAGGCTTCCTGGCAATGATCACATAATCCTTAATTTGTACCAGTTCTTTGTGCTCAAGGAAAAATTGACGAATCAACCGTTTAATACGATTCCTAGTAACAGCGTTTCCAATTTTTTTACTTACAGATAAGCCAATGCGGAAATGCTCTAGTTCTTCCCTATTGTAGACGTAGACTATAAATTGCCGATTGGCTGAAGATTTCCCTGATTTAAACACCGTTTGAAAATCTTGGTTGTTTTTTATACGGTATTCTTTTTTCATTCCTTACAACTCCCGTACGGCATGTCCTTTTAGAAAAAAAGACCACTGAGCTTTCAGTGGCCTATGCTGATAATACTTTTCTTCCTTTTTGACGACGACGAGCAAGAACTTTACGTCCGTTTTTAGAGCTCATACGACTACGGAATCCGTGAACTTTGCTGTGCTTACGTTTGCTTGGTTGATATGTTCTTTTCATATATGACACCTCCCTGAGGAATTAACTCTCAAAATCAAATACGACTTGGCGTATTTGCGCCCAGATTTTTTCGAGTGTGCTCGAAAAGTTTCCTCTAAAAATCTGTGGCATCCGCCGGAGGCTTTAACTTTATTCAGCCAGGGTTTGAACCCCCACTGAATTATATACTCTCTTTGCATTCATCCTCCACTTAAAGAAGTAAGGATTTCTGCTGAATAAAGTTAAACATCAGACAGTCTTACTAATTATAGTGAAAACCCATAAAAGATGTCAACCTTATTTGAAATACTATATTCTGGATAGAAAATGATAATTTAGATAAAAGTAAGTCGAGATCTTTACATACTCCCCTCAAATTTTACTCATAAACCAAATTTTTTCCTTCTTTTGTTGCAGCGGCTAGAAACTCGAGAAACTTCATCTCCTCTGGCAGAGGCAAAGAACGCCTCTTTGTCAGAGCTTCCGACGCACAGGAAGTGCTAGTGCCGACTTAGCCACAGGACGTGGCGATCTAAGTCGGCCAATTTCCTCGTTTCTGGGCGAGTCGCTTCCACTTTTCTATGTTGTCTAGCTTCAACGCCTAGAAATTCGAGAAACTTCGTCTCCTTCTACAGAGGTAAAAGGCACCTCTGAGTCAGAGCCTCCAGTTTCCTCATTTCTGAGCAAGGCGTTTCAGCTTTTCTTAGTTGTGGACAACTTTTTTCGACATTTTTTTTAATCCACAACATTTATCGACATGTTTTACACATCATCTTGTGTTGTGGATAATTATTTTCCACAAGGTATAGATTATGTGGATAAGTTTTCAAAAACCATTGATTATCTAGTCATTATCTGATATTATAGTTTTGTTTTCACTCGTAATAAGTTATTAACATTTTTCTTTTATCCACAGAATGTGGATATCTTGTGGATAGATTTTCTAACATTGTGAATGATAACTTGTCCACAATCGGTGGATTATGTCGAAAAGATGTTTTTCTACTATATTATATAGTTATTCACAAATTACCAAGAATGTATATTTATAAAACCTTATTCGTTATAAGAAAAATCACTGCATAAAGACTTATTTTTATACATTTGATTCATCAGACTAAATAGAAATCCGTTACAAAGGAGGGATATTGTTGGAGAATATTGCAGATTTATGGGCAAAAGCACTCCAGGAGATTGAGAAGAAACTAAGCAAACCTAGCTTTGAAACATGGCTTAAATCAACAAAAGCACATGCCCTACAAAAAGATACACTTATCATTACGGCTCCTAATGAGTTTGCTAGAGATTGGCTAGAATCTAGATATCTGCATCTAATTGCTGAAACAATTTATGATTTAACCGGTGCAGAACTAGGAATCAAATTTATTATTCCTCAAAATCAACTTGATGAAGAATTCGATTTAAAAACACCTGAGAAAAAAGCTACAAAACAAGATGAACCAGCTGAACACTCTCAAAACATGCTAAATCAAAAATATACTTTTGACACATTTGTCATTGGATCTGGTAATCGCTTTGCACATGCTGCATCTTTAGCCGTTGCAGAAGCACCAGCAAAAGCCTATAACCCACTCTTTCTATATGGTGGCGTTGGTTTAGGTAAAACCCATTTGATGCATTCGATTGGCCATTATGTACAAGAGCATAATCCGAATGCTAAAGTCGTCTATCTCTCATCAGAGAAATTTACAAATGAATTCATTAACTCCATTCGAGATAATAAAGCTGTTGAATTTCGAAACAAATACCGAAGTGTCGACATCTTACTTATAGATGATATTCAGTTCATAGCCGGAAAAGAATCAACACAAGAAGAATTTTTCCATACATTTAATACCTTGCATGAAGAAGGTAAGCAAATTGTCATTTCGAGTGATAGACCGCCGAAGGAAATTCCAACCTTAGAAGATAGGCTTCGTTCCCGCTTTGAATGGGGATTGATAACAGATATTACTCCTCCAGATCTAGAGACAAGGATTGCGATTTTACGCAAAAAGGCAAAGGCAGAGGGACTTGATATTCCAAATGAAGTGATGCTTTATATTGCGAACCAAATCAACACGAATATTCGTGAGCTTGAGGGTGCGCTTATTCGTATCGTTGCCTATTCATCTTTAATTAATAAGGACATAAATGCGGACCTTGCTGCAGAAGCTTTAAAAGATATCATTCCAAGTTCCAAACCAAAAGTGATTACCATTTTTGAGATTCAAAAGGTCGTTGGACAGCATTATAATATTAAACTTGAGGATTTTAAGGCGAAAAAACGTACAAAATCGATTGCCTTCCCTCGCCAAATTGCGATGTATCTTTCTAGGGAAATGACAGATAACTCACTTCCTAAAATTGGTGAGGAATTTGGAGGACGTGACCATACAACCGTTATTCATGCTCACGAGAAAATCACAAACCTATTAACATCAGACACACAATTACAAAAACAAATAAATGAAATCATTACCCAATTAAAGGGCTAAGATATAAAAAGTAATGTTTCATCTTTTATTTTGGACAAGTACTTGTAACGTGAATACTGTGAATAACTTCTTTGTTGTTGCACACAGTCTGTCCACATGTGGATAGGCTGTTTTGATTTGCTTTATGGCGGTTATCCACATATCCACAGGACCTACTAGTACTTCTACGGTTTTTCTTTTAAAAAAAATATATATATAACTTACAAATGTATTCGCATGAAATCAAAAATAGAACTATCTTTAGGAGGATTTTTGATGAAATTTATCATTCAAAGAGACTATCTTGTTCGAAGTGTTCAAGATGTAATGAAAGCTGTATCTTCAAGAACAACCATTCCGATCTTAACTGGAATAAAAATTGTAGGAACAAATGAAGGGGTAACACTTACAGGTAGTGATTCTGATGTTTCCATTGAATCCTTTATTCCTACAGAAGAAGCTGGAGATGAAATTGTCGAAATTAAAGAATCTGGAAGCATTGTTTTACAGGCACGTTTCTTTAGTGAAATTGTTAAAAAGCTTCCTAAGGATACTGTTGAAATTGAAGTTCAATCCAACTTACTCACTATTATTCGTTCAGGAAAAGCTGAATTTAATTTAAATGGTCTTGATGCGGATGAATATCCACAATTACCGCAAATTGAAGGTAATCAAGGATTTAAAATTCCAGCAGATCTATTAAAAAATATGATACGACAAACGGTATTTGCCGTATCAACATCTGAAACTCGCCCTATTTTAACCGGTGTAAACTGGAAGGTTGAAAATAATGCACTACAATGTATTGCGACAGACAGCCACCGACTCGCAATGCGAACTGCAACGATTGAAACAGAGAGCGAAGGATCTTATAGTGCTGTTATTCCAGGTAAAAGCTTAAATGAATTAAGTAAAATTCTAGATGATACAACAGATTTAGTAGATATCGTCATAACTGAAAACCAGGTGCTATTTAAAACAAAACATTTATTGTTCTTCTCCCGTTTATTAGATGGCAGCTACCCAGATACGTCTAGATTAATCCCTTCCGAAAGTAAAACGGAGATTATTTTAGCAACAAAAGAATTTTTACAATCCATTGATCGTGCTTCCCTACTTGCAAGAGAAGCAAATAATAATGTCGTGAAATTTACGACTTTACCTGATGGTGTTGTCGAAATTTCATCCACATCTCCTGAAATCGGAAAGGTAAACGAGGAAATACAAAGTAAATCAATCGAAGGTGAAGAATTAAAGATTTCTTTTAGTGCAAAATATATGATGGATGCATTAAAGGCACTAGAAAACTCCGAAATTCGAATTAGCTTTAGCGGAGCTATGAGACCATTCGTTATTAAAGCACTTGATGACGAAACAGTTCTTCACTTGATTCTTCCAGTACGCACGTACTAATTTGTGAATAAAATTTGAACTACTAGGCGATAAAAACCTAGTAGTTTTCTTTTCTAGTTGTGGTTTCTTTAGTAAAATAAAAGAAAGAAGGCGAAAAAATGGCAAAAAAAGTAGAAATTTCGACAGACTTTATCACATTAGGACAGTTTTTAAAGCTTGCGGATGTCATCCAAACGGGTGGAATGGCTAAGTGGTTTCTTAGTGAACATGAAGTCTATGTAAATGGAGAGCTAGAAAATCGCCGTGGAAAAAAGCTAGTAAAAAAGGATGAAGTAGACATTCCTGGCTTTGGAACGTTTGTCATATCAAATGCGTAGCGCTGGGGTCCCCCCTCGCGCTTGTACGCAAAGGGTGAATCCATTTGTTTATTGAGGAAATAGAACTAACAAATTACCGAAACTATGAAAAAATATCCATTCAATTCGAAGATAAAGTCAACGTCATTTTAGGTGAAAATGCACAGGGCAAAACAAATGTGATGGAATCCATCTATGTTTTAGCGATGGCAAAATCACATCGTACGTCAAATGATAAAGAATTGATTCGCTGGGATGAAGAATATGCTAAAATAGAGGGTAGGGTTCAAAAAAGGAACGGTCCCCTCACCCTACAGCTTGTGGTTTCTAAAAAGGGTAAAAAGGCAAAAAGTAATCATTTGGAACAGCAAAAGCTGAGCCAGTATGTTGGAAATATGAACGTGGTCATGTTTGCCCCTGAAGATTTAAATCTTGTTAAGGGAAGCCCACAGGTGAGAAGACGATTTATTGATATGGAAATTGGTCAAGTTTCGGCTGTTTATTTACATGACTTAAGCCAATATCAAAAGATCCTCCATCAGCGGAATCATTATTTAAAGCAACTTCAGACTAAAAAGCAGCGTGATCAGACGATGCTTGATGTATTAACCTCACAGTTAATTCAAGCAGCAGTGAAAATAGTCAAAAAACGCTTTGAATTTCTCATCTTATTACAGAAATGGGCTGAACCTATCCATCATGGAATCAGCAGAGGGCTCGAAACGCTTCAAATTGAATATAAACCGTCGATTGAGGTATTAGAAACCGCTGATTTGTCGAAAATGGTAGATATATTCGACGAAAAATTTGCTAAAATAAGAGAGAGGGAAATTGAAAGAGGCGTAACATTAGCGGGGCCACATCGGGATGACCTTGCATTTTTTGTGAATGGAAAGGATGTTCAAACCTTCGGATCCCAAGGCCAGCAGCGTACAACAGCCCTATCGTTGAAGCTAGCAGAAATAGAATTAATTCACTCGGAAATTGGGGAATACCCCATACTCTTATTAGATGATGTTCTTTCGGAACTGGATGACTTTAGACAGTCCCATTTATTAAATACAATTCAAGGCAAAGTGCAAACCTTTGTCACAACAACAAGCGTAGAGGGAATCAATCATGATACATTGAAGCAGGCGGCAACTTACGCGGTGTCTGCAGGAGTTATAAAAAAGCTTAAATGAGGTGATGAAGTTTGTTCATACATTTGGGAGACAATGTAATGGTTCGTTCATCAGATGTCATTACGATAATAGATCGTCAGCTTTTAAAATCCTCCTCTATCGTCAATGAATTTTTAGATGTACAAAAAGACAAAGTGATAGAATTGTCTAATGGAAATACAAAATCAGTTGTGGTAACGGTAGATAAAGTATATTTTTCGCCATTATCCTCTAGTACATTAAAAAAACGATCACAGCATGTATCCGATTTTGAAACAATTTTGGAAGAAGTATAAGGATGAAGAATGACTCGAAGTACGTAGTCTATTCGTTACTATAAAGTGTAGGTGATATTGGTGGCAATGGAAGAAAAAGAATTGCAACAACAAGAATATGATGAGAGTCAAATTCAGGTTTTGGAAGGTTTAGAAGCCGTAAGAAAGCGTCCAGGTATGTATATTGGTACAACATCTGGTAAGGGGCTTCACCATTTAGTATGGGAAATTGTCGACAATAGTATTGATGAAGCATTAGCTGGTTATTGTGATGAGATTAATGTCATCATCGAAGAAGATAATAGTATTACCGTAAAAGACAATGGACGTGGAATTCCAGTCGGAATACAGGAGAAAATGGGTCGTCCAGCTGTTGAAGTAATCATGACAGTGCTTCATGCCGGAGGGAAATTTGATGGCGGTGGTTACAAGGTTTCTGGTGGACTGCACGGGGTTGGTGCATCTGTTGTTAACGCCCTTTCCACGAGTCTAGAGGTGTACGTACACCGTGATGGTAAAATCCATTATATTTCATTTGAACGTGGTCACGTTGTATCTGAATTAAAAGTGGTTGGTGAAACAGATCATACTGGTACAATAACCCATTTTAAGCCAGATGGTGAAATCTTTACTGAAACACTAGAATATGAATTTGATACACTTTCTACCCGTCTTCGTGAGCTTGCCTTCTTAACAAGAGGTGTGAAAATCACAATTGAAGATAAACGCGAAGAAAACAAGCGTAGAGAATACCATTATGAAGGTGGAATCAAATCTTACGTAGAACACCTTAACCGTACAAAAGATGTGGTTCATGAAGAGCCAGTGTATGTTGAAGGTGAAAGGGAAGGAATCGCAGTAGAGATCGCCCTTCAGTATAATGATAGCTATACAAGTAATATTTATTCATTCGCAAACAACATTCACACCTATGAAGGTGGAACACATGAATCAGGATTTAAAACAGCTTTAACGCGAATTATCAATGATTATGCACGTAAAAATAATATTTTTAAAGACAATGATGCCAATTTAACAGGTGACGATGTACGTGAAGGGCTTACCGCCATCATTTCTGTTAAGCATCCAGACCCGCAATTTGAGGGACAAACAAAAACAAAGCTCGGAAACAGTGAAGCAAGAACGGTAACTGAATCAGTGTTTTCTGAGAAGTTTGAGGCATTTTTATTAGAAAATCCATCAGTGGCTCGAAAAATTGTCGACAAAGGAACAATGGCAGCAAGGGCACGAATGGCTGCAAAAAAAGCACGTGAATTAACAAGAAGGAAAAGTGCGTTAGAGATTTCAAGCTTACCAGGAAAGCTTGCTGACTGCTCATCGAAGGACCCTTCCATTAGTGAGCTTTATATCGTAGAGGGTGACTCAGCGGGTGGATCTGCAAAGCAAGGTCGTGACCGTCACTTTCAAGCAATCCTGCCACTTCGAGGGAAAATTCTTAACGTGGAAAAGGCAAGACTAGACAGAATTTTATCCAATAACGAAGTACGGGCTATGATCACTGCACTAGGAACGGGTATTGGAGAAGATTTTGATATTACAAAAGCACGTTATCATAAAGTCGTCATCATGACTGATGCTGACGTTGACGGTGCGCATATTCGAACTTTATTATTAACGTTCTTTTATCGTTTTATGCGCAAAATTATCGAACATGGATTCATCTATATTGCTCAGCCGCCGTTATATAAAATTCAACAAGGTAAACGTATTGAATATGCATATGATGACCGTGAACTAGAGAAATATTTAGCTGAATTGCCAAGTAATCCGAAGCCTGGTATCCAACGATACAAAGGTCTTGGAGAAATGAATCCTGAGCAACTTTGGGAAACGACAATGGACCCAAGCAACCGTACGATGCTACAGGTTACCCTTCAAGATGCGATTGATGCAGACGAAACCTTTGAAATGTTAATGGGTGACAAAGTTGAACCTAGACGTAATTTCATTGAAGAGAACGCACAGTACGTGAAAAACTTGGACGTTTAATTACTTTTTGCAGGATAGTTTTGATGTCTAGCTCCAGGCACCATCGGTTCGGGTCATAAGCCAATCGCTTCGGAAGGTGAAATGCACCTTCTGTCAGCGCTCGTCTTATGTTTATCGCCGATAGACAGGTGCCTTACGCTTTTCGATACTATCCTGTGTTTTGGTTACATATATGAATGGGTTAAAATAAGAATCCAAATTTATTTTATACCCCTGATAAGGGAGGTTTCTTTTTATGTCTGAAAGTCAAAATTCGCATATTCATGAAATTAATATCAGCCAAGAGATGAAAACATCATTTTTAGATTATGCGATGAGTGTTATTGTGTCACGTGCCTTACCAGACGTTCGTGATGGTTTAAAGCCGGTTCACCGCCGGATTTTATATGCTATGAATGACTTAGGTATGACGTCTGATAAAGCCTATAAGAAATCAGCGCGTATCGTAGGTGAAGTAATTGGTAAATACCACCCACATGGTGACTCTGCCGTTTATGATACGATGGTTCGTATGGCACAGAATTTTAACTACCGTTATATGCTCGTTGATGGCCATGGAAACTTTGGTTCTGTCGATGGAGATGCAGCAGCAGCGATGCGTTATACGGAAGCACGTATGTCCAAAATATCGATGGAGCTATTACGCGATATAAACAAGGACACCATTGATTACCAGGATAACTACGACGGTTCAGAAAGAGAACCGGCCGTTCTCCCTGCCCGATTCCCGAACCTTTTAGTAAACGGGTCAGCGGGAATTGCAGTTGGTATGGCGACAAATATCCCACCGCATCAATTAGGTGAAGTTATTGATGGTGTACTAGCAATCAGTAAAGACCCTGAGATGACAATTGCTGAGTTGATGGATATTATTCCAGGTCCAGACTTCCCTACTGCCGGCCATATTCTCGGTAGAAGTGGAATTAGAAAAGCCTATGAAACTGGAAAGGGCTCCATTACCTTACGCGCAAAAGTTGAAATTGAAGAAATGAAAAATGGTAAGGAAGTTATTCTCGTTACAGAACTTCCATACCAAGTAAACAAAGCGAAGTTAATCGAAAAAATTGCTGAATTAGTTCGTGATAAAAAAATTGACGGTATAACGGACCTTCGTGACGAATCAGACCGAAATGGGATGAGAATCGTGATGGAAGTGAGAAGAGATGCCAATGCCAATGTTCTTTTAAATAATTTATATAAGCATACTGCCCTGCAAACAACGTTTGGAGTCAACATGCTTGCCCTCGTGAATGGGCATCCAAGGGTTCTTAATTTAAAGCAATGCTTACAATATTACTTAGACCATCAAGTCGTTGTCATAAAACGAAGAACAGCATTTGAACTTCGAAAAGCTGAAGCAAGAGCTCATATTTTAGAGGGTTTACGTATTGCGTTAGATCACATTGACGAAATTATTACGTTAATTCGTGGCTCTCAAAATACGGATATTGCTCGCGAAGGCTTAATGACTAGATTTAATTTATCCGAAAAACAAGCCCAAGCCATTTTGGATATGCGCTTGCAGCGTTTAACAGGATTAGAACGCGACAAGATTGAGGCAGAATATCAAGAGCTTGTAGCATTAATCGCAGAATTAAAAGCAATTCTAGCAGACGAAGAAAAAGTACTAGAAATAATTAGAGAAGAGCTACTAGAAGTAAAGGAACGCTTTAACGATAAAAGACGTACTGAAATTCTAGCTGGTGGACTAGAGATGATTGAAGACGAAGATTTAATCCCAAGAGAGAACATCATTTTGACTCTCACAAACAAAGGGTATATAAAACGTCTTCCAGTTTCAACATACCGCAGTCAAAAACGTGGTGGTCGAGGAATCCAAGGAATGGGAACAAATGAAGATGATTTCGTTGAACAACTTTTATCAACGTCTACCCATGATACGATTCTGTTCTTCACAAATAAAGGGAAAGTCTATCGTCTAAAAGGTTATGAAATTCCTGAATTTAGTAGAACAGCAAAAGGAATTCCGATTATCAACCTGCTAGAAATTGATAAAGAAGAATGGATCAACGCGATTATTCCAGTTTCTGAACTTGTCGACGATTGGTTCCTATTCTTTACAACGAGAAAAGGTATTTCAAAACGTACTCCACTATCATCCTTTGCGAACATTCGAAAAGGTGGATTAATCGCTGTAGGACTTCATGAAGGTGATGAACTTATTTCTGTTCGTCTAACAGATGGCACAAAGGACATGATCATTGGAACGAAGGATGGAATGCTCATACGCTTCCCAGAGTCAGATGTAAGGTCTATGGGTCGTACGGCCGCTGGGGTTAAAGGAATTAACCTATCCGAAGGCGACGAAGTAGTAGGAATGGAAATACTAGAAGACAACCTAGATGTTCTAATCGTTACTGAACTAGGCTATGGAAAGCGTACTCCAGCAAGTGAATACCGAATCCAAAGCCGTGGTGGTAAGGGACTCAAAACAGTTAATATCACAGAAAAGAATGGTAAGGTTATTGCAGTTAAGGCTGTAACAGTGGAAAGTGACCTTATGCTTATTACTGCTGATGGTGTTCTAATCAGAATGTCAATTAGTGACATCTCGCAAATTGGCCGTACAACTCAAGGGGTTAAACTCATCCGTTTAGATGAAAATGGACTTGTAGCAACAGTTGCGGTCGTTGAGAAAGAAGAAGAAGAACCTGAGGTTGATTCGGAAGAAGCAGTTGATGAAACAGTTGAAGAAACACCAACTGAAGATCAACAAGATACAGAAGACGATACTGAATAAACTTCCTAAAAGAGAAATGCTGCAGTGCAGTATTTCTCTTTTTTTGGTAAAATGGTTCTAGTATTCAAATGAAAGACGAGGGCGGAAAAAAATGCGTGTGATGATAAGCCAACTTAAAGAAGGATGTATTCTATCAAATGACATCTTGTCCTTAACCAATACACCCATCATTCCTAAAAAAACAGTTTTAACAAATGAACATATTCACGTTCTTCAAGTATTTTTAGTAAAAGATGTGCAGGTTGAATCATTTTTAATCAATGGTGAGCCCTTCACCCCCACTGAGCAAGTAGAAGAAATTGAAGTTGTGGAAAAAGAAAACACAATCGTGGAGGATTATCTTAAGTCTGTAGTGGAATACAAGCAATTGTTTAAGAGTTGGCAGGCAGGTGCGCTTGTCGAAATCTCCAAAGTTCGCCAAATTATTATCCCCCTATTTAAAAGAATACTTAAACTACCAAAAGAACTCTTCTCTTTACACAGATATACAAATCGAGAAGACTATATCTACCATCACTCTGTTATGTTAGGCTTGCTTTCAGGCTATTTAGGGAAAAAGCTAAAATATAGTGAAGGTGATTGCAATCATTTAGCCATAGCGGGACTACTAAGTGACTGTGGAATGTCTAAAATAGATCCTAAAATTCTATTAAAGAATTCATCACTAACATTAGCTGAATACAATAATGTTAAAAAACATCCTTTATACAGCTATCGAATGATTGAAAAGATACCTCTTATAAAAGATAGCGTAAAATTAGCAGTCTTCCAACATCATGAACGAGTGGATGGAACGGGCTATGTACTAGGGGTAACGGGGGAAAAACTACATCCATTCAGTAAAATCGTTGCAGTAGCTGATGTGTACTCGGCGATGACCCTAGAAAGACCCTATAGTAACCGCCAATCCCCTTTCAGGGCCCTCGAGGAAATCAGAAGGGAATCGTTTGGTAAATTTGACATGAAAGTAGTAGAGGCACTAACAAATGGAGTTGGAAACATTTCAATCGGAACAAGAATAAAGCTTTCAAATGGCCAATCTGGGGAGATCGTGTTTATAGATAAATCTCAACCGACAAGACCATTACTAAAAATTAGCGAAAGTGAATTTCTAGATTTAAAAAACTACCGAGAAATTTTTATAGAAGAGATCATCTAATTACCTCCAAATGTGGAGGTTTTATTTTTTGGAGAAGCGAAAGTGAATAATATTTGAAAACAAATAGTTGATTTTCAGGTTATTTCAGATTAAACTTCTAAGGTCATACCGAAGCTAATTATTATTTTAAAAAAGTAATTGACTTCATTTATGATAATATGATATATTAATAAAGTCGCTTGAGGGCGACGGCAAAGTTCTTTGAAAACTAAACATAATACAAGCGTCAACGTTTAATCAAAGGTAACAAA
>NZ_JBALOX010000075.1:0-11284 GCF_036965165.1 Bacillus sp. JJ1521
TGAAGTCCCGAACGGAGCTGGAACTAGCATTAAAAGTCCTTCATCCAGTAGGATGAAGGACTAACAATTAAAAAGTATCATTTAGAATTGTGACTAATTGATTTTATTCAAAGTAAGCCCACTGATGAACCCCTACAATGCTATAATTTCTCGCAAGTATTTGCCGAATCCACTTTTTTGATGGTACCAGCTGACACCACTCATAAATAACATTAGTCGTAATCCTTTGATCCGGAAAAAGTATCATAAATTCCTTAACAGCTCTTAGTACAGCATCCCCAACCAACTCTTTATGCCCACACTTTTTACAAATGCATGTCCTGCCTTCAATTACAACAGAAAATGACTCGCAGACTTTACAAGTAGTCCCTTTTCGTAAATCATCGAAACGATAACTCGGAATCTTAGAATAAGGGGATTTGGTGATGTGTAACGACACTAATAGATCAGCGATCCTTTTCTGCTTTTCATTTATTTTTGAGGGATTAGCATCCAATGTCCCCATGTAATTATTAATTTGTGTCGGTAAAATAGCTTGTAAATTAAGGGGTGCTTGGTAAAGGGTGAAAGTGGGATTGATAAAAACAACAGAAGCAACGATTGGGAGTTGACATCGGTGGTTGCGAAGTAACTGATTTAACAAAGTTTCGCTTCTACTTAATTGGAGGAGGGGATTGGTCACTTCATGTTTGGGCTTCTTGAATAGTTTATTCGACTCATAAAAGTAGTCACTTTCAAAGTTTTTCACTTCGTAAAAATTAATTTTCCCATCGATAAAAATAGTGGTATCAATTTGGAAGGTGGTGTTGTTTATCTCGAGTAATAAATCATTTAACACTAAGCATTCGCATTGAAGTTTTTCTGTTAAAGAATCAAATAATAATTCTCCTTCGTACCCTTTTTTCTGATTAATAAAGTACTGTTTGTCCTTGCTTGATAGCTCTGATCGCTTGTTTAAAATTTCAAGAGTAATTAATTCGTCCGATTTGGTCCGAGTTTTAAAAATCATATTCCACATCCTTTTCTAGTATTCAGGTCCATTATATTTGAAAATTTAGTAGATTCAAAGGGGAATTTAACAGAAAAAGACCTGCAACAAAGCAGGCCTCTCAACCAATTTATTTCTGCACTACCAACTTTAACGTAGTCCCTTTCCCGACCTCAGACTCCAATGTAATGGTTCCGCCTATGCCTCGGGCACGTTCTTCCATACTGAAAAGACCGACGCCGTTTCCTTTTACTTCACTAGTAAAGCCTTGACCGTTGTCAATTACTTCAACGTCAACGTCAGACTCTCCTTCATGAATCTTAACAACCGCATCAGACACATTTGCGTATTTTGCGATATTCGTTAACGCCTCTTGGACCACGCGATAAATCGTTGTTTCCTTATGGATATCAAGGCGCGACTTTAATGTACATTCAAACTCCACATGAATTCCGTAATGCTGGGAGTAATTTTCGATATACTTTCGAAGAGCTGGCACAACCCCTAGATCGTCCAGAACCGAAGGGCGAAGCTCCCAAGCTAGACTGCGAATATCCTCCATCATAAAAGAAACATCCTGGCGTATGCGTCCAAGACGCTCATCCGGTTTTTCACTAAGCAATTGATCAAGCTGAATCAATAACGAAAACATACTTTGTCCAATTCCATCATGAAGTTCACGCGAAAAACGTTTCCGTTCTTCTTCTTGGATACTGATGACCCGCGTCATCATATTTTTTAACTCTTCTTGCGTTTCCTTTAAAGCGGTGACCTCGTGACGAACAGCTAAATATTGATTAGGACGTCCATTATCAGATAAAATTGGAACAATTGTTGTATCGACCCAGTAAAAGGAACCGTCCTTCGCTTTGTTTTTAATTTCGCCCTTCCAGACATGGCCAGATCCAATCGTACGCCACATTTCCTTCCAAAATTCCTTGTCATGGTGACCGGAATTAATGATACGGTGGTCTTGTCCAATTAACTCTGCCTTCGAATACTTCGAGATTTCACAAAACTTGTTATTAATGTATTGAATTTTTCCTTGACGATCAGTGATCGCCACTATCGATGATTCATCCAGTGCAAATGTTAAATCTGCAAGATGCCGCAATGATTTTTCAACATCCTCGCGAAACTTCGAATCTCCAATATGCTTTTCTAGCTCAGCAAGGAGGGTAACAACGCTGGGACCGCCAATTTCTGATTGGTGTTTGAGTCGATCAATTTTATTCAAAATGTAGCAATCCTTTCTTCATTGCATATTTCACCAGTTCAGGCCGTGTTTTCA
The DNA here is from genome assembly GCF_036965165.1 of Bacillus sp. JJ1521. Lineage (NCBI taxonomy): Bacteria > Bacillati > Bacillota > Bacilli > Caryophanales > Bacillaceae > Bacillus > Bacillus sp. JJ1521. Next base: position 2,280 of record NZ_JBALOX010000075.1, read on the forward strand.
AACCGAGTTTTTCCATCAAATTACTTTTATGAGATTCAACCGTTTTTACACTAATTACAAGATGCTCCGCGATTTCTTTATTGGAATATCCCTTTGCAATCCATTCAAGTACCTCTTTTTCACGCTCAGACAGCACAGCAAAGGAATCTGCATTATCCCCATTTTTGACACGATCTAGATAGCCACTCATTAACACCTTTGTTGCAGAAGGTGTTAAGTAAGCATTGCCTGAAGAAACAGACTCAATTGCCCCTAGCAAATCCTCGTGTGGAGCATTTTTTAAAATATAACCAGATGCTCCGGCTTGGATTGCTCTGAATAAGTATTCCTCATCATCATGCATTGTTAAAATCAAAATTGCTATATTTGGCATAAGTTCATGAAGCTCCTGCGTTGCAGTTAACCCATCTTTTCCGTGTGGCATGCTTAAATCCATGAGCACTACGTCAGGGTTTAACTCCTTTGCTTTTTTTATGGCTTCATCACCTTCAGATGCTTCCCCAATGACCTCTATATTATTTTTACCGTTCAACAGCATCATCAGCCCTGAACGAACAACGGCATGGTCGTCAACAATCAGTAGTTTCACCACAATAATCCTCCCCATATCCACAATATTCTTATTATACCATGTTCGCTAACCGATTTTGAGTTCAAGAAATTGTTACAAATAAGGGGATTTTCTATCAAAGATAGGGGGGTTCCCTGATATGTTTTAAATCACAGTTCTTCTACAATGAGTATAAGTTAATCGATTGAGGAGGAGTTCGTATGCAGGCAAGAGCTGCTGCAGTCCAAAAGAAGCAGTCACCGGCTTATAACAATGCATTTGCTTCAAAGTTTGCCAAGTCCATGTTTTTATCAGTGTTAGGGCTGGTTATTTTATCTTTTATCGGAACAAGAATGTTTACACATGTTGATTTAAATCTTTATGGCTATATGGTTGGAACCATTGTTTTTATTGGGGGATTCTTTTATCGCTTCATTGCATGGGGAGAGAGGCCACCTACTAAAATCATCATTAAAAAAGGCTTAAAACTAATCTTTCGAAAATCAACACCAAAAACATCAGTTGAGCATTTAGGTACATACAATTTCATCTGGAATAGGGGAATTTACCGATGGACTCAACATATTTTAATCGGTTGGGGTTGTATCCTATCTTGTTTTGTTACATTTCCGCTTGTCTTCGGTTGGATGTACTTCACAATGGATGACAACGGCTATTACAACATCATTGCGATGGGGATCAAACTAATGACTGTTCCAGCGGACGGAATCATCGCAAATCTTTCCTATAATGCATTAAATATTACGGCTGTCATGGTTATCACCGGGGTTTGTATGGCACTTTACCGTCGTGTGAAAAACTTTCAAGCAAAAGCGGAGCAAAAATTTATCTATGATTTGATGCCTCTTTATATGCTGTTATTCGTGAGTATTACCGGTTTACTTTTAACCTTTATGAACATTTTCTTACATGGTGCAGGGCAGCCAATGATGTCCTTGATTCATCAATGGTCAGTGATTATCACATTGATTTACCTGCCATTCGGAAAGCTTGCGCATATTCCATTCCGTCCAATGAGTGTGTTGGCGAGAAACTACCGTGAGCATTATGCCGAAAAAGAAACAAAGCAATGTAAGGTTTGTGGAGGGGGCTTTGTTTCTGTTGAACAATCTCAAGATGTCATCAATGTACTTGATGTGAACGATATTCATTTTAAAACAAGTGAAGGCCATCATTTAGCAGAAATGTGTCTTCCATGTCGTAGAAAATACCGGATTGCACAATTTTCCGGCTTCCCGACCCACGAGGTAAAAGTCAAGGAGGCAAATCAAAATGCAAAAGGTTAATTTTAGGAACGAAAGAGATCAATTTTTTAAAGAGGTTGAAAACTTAAATCATCCAAATGAAAAGTTAGTTAAAACGCACTGTAGCTATTGTGCGATGCAGTGCGGGATGAACTTAAGAGTTAATACAAAAACGAACGAAATTATAGGAGTAGAGCCACGATATGATTGGCCGGTCACGCTTGGAAAGATGTGCCCAAAAGGAGTGACTGCCTATCAACAAGTTAACCATAAAGATCGGATACTGAAACCTCTCATTCGTGATGATCAATCACTTAAAGGGACGAAAAATGGATTTAGGGAAGCAAGTTGGGATGAAGCTTACGATCTAATCGTAAAGAAATTCACCAAGCTTAAGGAAAATTATGGAAAAGACTCACTTTCAGTGTATAGCGGGGTTTCAATGACAAATGAAAAGTGTTATTTAACCGGGAAATTTGCTCGTGTTGGATTGCAAACACGCTATATTGATTATAATGGACGATTCTGTATGGCAAGTGCAGCAGGCGGGTTAAATCGCTCATTGGGTATAGACAGAGGTTCGACCATTCCGTGGACGGATGTACATGAAACGGACTGTATTTTTCTTGCTGGCAGCAATACAGCTGAATGCCATCCGACGATGATGTTCAGAGTTTGGGCCATTCAAGAACGAGGCGGTTATGTGATTGTTGCAGATCCAAGAGAAACACCTGTTGCAAGAAGAGCGGATCTCCATCTTGATTTAAGAGCTGGCACCGACCTTGCGCTTGCAAACGGGATATTAAATTTACTTATTCAAAATGGCTATACAGATGATGAATTTATTAGAAATCATACAAATGGCTTTGAAGAAACAAAAGAACTCGTTAAACAATTCACACCAGAATATACGAGTTCAATTACAGGTGTAGCCCCTGAAAAAATTATTCGTGCGGCAGAGTTGTACGGGAAGGCTCCAAATGCAATTGTCATGTTTGCACGTGGTATTGAGCAACAAATTAAAGGGGTAGAAAATGTTTCAGCCTATACGAACATGGCACTCGTTACCGGGAAAATTGGTCGTGCAAAATCAGGTGTTGCGACAATTACTGGGCAAGGAAACGGTCAAGGCGGACGGGAGCATGGACAAAAAGCCGATGCTTTACCTGGATATCGTAAAATTGCTAATCCCGAACACGTGAAGTATGTATCAAAGGTGTGGGGAATTGAGCCAGAAGAAATGCCAAAAGAAGGTGTATCCGCTTTTGAAATGTTTGGTTTAATGGAACAAAAGACCATTCGTGCTTTATACCTTTTGTGTTCAAATCCTGCCGTTTCTGCGCCGGATCAGAACTATGTTCGGAAGCAGTTGAAAAACTTAGATTTCATGGTCTGTGTTGACTTCTATCTTTCAGAATCCGCTGAGTATGCTGATGTTGTGCTTCCTACAACAACTTGGGCAGAGGATGAAGGGACAACAACGAATGTTGAAGGACGGATAATCAAGATTAATCGTGCCCAAATGCCTATAGGGGAATCGAAACCAGACTGGGAAATTCAGGTGGAAATTGCGAAGCGAATGGGACGAGGCAAATATTTCTCTCATTTAAAAACTGCTGAAGATATCTTTAATGAACTACGTGTCGCCTCAAAAGGCGGAACGGCTGATTACTATGGAGTAACATGGGAAAAGATCGACAAACAAGACGGCGTGTTCTGGCCTTGTAAAGATGAAGATGATCCCGGAACACCACGTTTATTTTTAGATAAGAAATTCAATCATCCGGATGGAAAGGCAAAAATTTTCGCCATGCCATACAGACCATCTGCGGAAGAACCCGATGAAGAGTACCCATTACGCTTAACAAACGGTAGGGTCGTCTATCATTATTTATCAGGGAATCAAACGAGAAGAATTCAATTCCTTCATGATATGTGCCCAGAACCATATGTAGAAGTTCATACGGAGACAGCTGCAAAATACAATATTGAACACGATGAATCTGTCCGTCTCTATACTCGTAGAGGAGAAGCAACGTATAAAGTGAAAATTACAGAGGCCATTCGGAAGGACACAGTGTTTGTTCCTTACCACTGGGGTCATGAAAAATCTATTAATCTATTGACAATCGGTGCACTTGATCCAATCTCAAGAATGCCGGAGTTTAAAACGTGCGCTGCCCAGATTGAAAAACTAGTTGCAAAGAAGGTGAAGTAAATGCAAAAGAGGCTGTATTTAGAACTTGAAAACTGTATTGGTTGCCGCTCTTGTCTTGCGGCTTGTACACAGTGCGGAGGCCATGAAGAGCGGAACCGAAACTATGTGTATGATGTTAATCCGCTTGTGAACAGGCAGACAATGCCTCTTATGTGCCTTCATTGTGTAAATCCAGCGTGCGCAAGAAGTTGTCCGGCACAAGCGATTCAAATCCATGAGTCAGGTGCGGTGTTATCTGCGCTCGTTGAAAAATGTATTGGCTGTCAAAACTGTACAATTGCTTGTCCATATGGAATTCCAAAATTCGATGAAGAACAGAACTTAATGTACAAATGTGACCTTTGTATCGATCGCTCAAAGGATGGCATTCCTCCAATGTGTGCAAGTGTTTGTCCATCAAACACCATTCAATGGTTGACAGATGAGGAAATCGAAAATAAGAAAAAGCGATACAATCTTGATAACGGAAAATGGGTTACAAGCATGCCGCTTGAAGGAGAAACAAACGTAAAAATTAATTTACCTGGTATTTTACAGGGCATTGAAAAGTTATTTTAGAAACATCCGCTAAGGAGTGAAGGGAATGCCGTCTGATAAAAACAATAAAATCCCATTTAATGAGGATAATTACACGCATAATATTAACCGCAATAGTGAACGAAGCCTTGACCGCCGTGGCTTCATGAAGACATTGGTTGGGGCTGCAGGGGTGTTTGCGATTTCGTCTTTGCCATGGGGTGCTGTGGCAGCAAAGGAATTAATGGGGCTTGGTGAAAAAGAATATCCCCATAAAAAAATAATCGACGTAAGTAAGTTGGCTGTTGGGGATTCTACTAATTTTACATTCCCAGGTGACCATGATGATGCGATTTTAATTAGGCTTTCCGACAACAAATATGTAGCTTATCAAAATGCATGTACCCATCTTCGCTGTCCTGTATTTTGGGTGAAGAAGGATGGAGAAATGGTTTGTCCATGCCACCACGGGAAATTTGATGTAGAAACTGGAGCACCGACAGCAGGCCCGCCTCGACGTCCATTACCAGAAATCCAGGTGAAGGTTGAGAACGGTGCAGTTTATGCAGTAAGGGTGAAGCGTTATGAAGCGTAGTTACCTAGGCGTCTTTATCCTATCTGTCATCTTGTTTTTAAATATCATTTTTACACAAAAAATGGTTCACCAATATTTTTCTGAAAACTATGTAAATACGCTCATCTTTTGCGGCTTAAACATCGTGTTGTTCCCGGTCGCGTGGGTTGTCTATAAAAAGTTGAAAAAGGCGTGACATATACATGAACAGTGAAACCTATCTTGATTTTTGTTTTATAAGAGATGCAACCGGAAATTTTACAGTTGAAGTAGACGAACTCTTAAAAAAGCTTTTTAAGGGAGTACGGTTGAATTGGTATTTAGAAGAAAAGACCGAAGAAGGTATTGAAATTGTTATCGCTGAAGTGAAGGGCATGAGTAGATGGCAAACAGAGGAAGAAGCGATTGAATATATCGAAACACATGCGGAACGTACCTTTTGGTCCTATCTTCAAGGCTATAAAATGTTCATTTATCCTGCTAAGAAAGGGTGCAGCAGCTGTGGAGTTAACTGAAATCAAAAGCTTAGAAACGTTTATTTTAGGAAACGTAGTAGTTTCTATATTGGATGAAAACGGGGAGGATAAAGCCCCATTTGTGAAAAAGGAAATTATTAAAACGGAGCTTTGTCCAGATGGGACTCATCTCCGTATCTATTTTGATCGACTCCAGTTTTTTGCTGTCCCTTTAACAGCAGAAATAGCCATAAGCGACGAAATTTGGTCGGCATTTGACCAGCAAGCGGGATTAACCTATGTGATAAAAAAAGGAAGTGAACAACATGGTTAGAAAAATCCAACTTCCCTTACAAACATTAAACCTTATAGCCGGTTTTATGATCTGGGTACTTATTTCATCCCTTTTACCGTTTATGAAAGAGGATATTGCAATCCCTGAGAACCAACTGGCATTGGTCACTGCTGTCCCTGTTATCCTTGGATCCATTTTAAGGATTCCACTTGGATATTACGCAAACCAATTTGGGGCAAGAAAAATCTTTGTACTTAGTTTTATCTTATTATTATTTCCAGTTTACTATATTAGTATAGCGAATTCGGTAGCGGACCTCTTAGTCGGTGGACTCTTCCTTGGGATCGGGGGAGCGGTTTTCTCAGTTGGGGTTACATCGCTGCCAAAATATTATCCGAAGGAAAAACACGGATTTGTTAATGGAATCTATGGTGCAGGTAACCTTGGAACCGCGATTTCAACGTTCGCAGCACCTGTAATCGCAACAAAAATTGGCTGGTCTTCAACAGTTCAGTTATATTTAATTATTCTTGCGATTTTTATTGTAGGAAACTTCTTTTTAGGAGATAAAAAGGAAGTAAAGGTTCAAACCCCGTTGATGGAACAAATCAAGGGTGTCTATAAAAATGAAAAACTCTGGTTGTTAAGTTTATTCTACTTTATTACATTTGGATCTTTTGTAGCTTTTACAATCTATTTGCCTAACTTCTTAGTGGAGAACTTTGGTTTAGATAAGGTAGATGCAGGGGTAAGGACGGCAGGATTTATCGTGCTTGCGACTTTGATGCGTCCAGTTGGCGGATGGCTAGCTGACCGTTTCCATTCTCTCAAACTATTAATGTTTGTGTTCGGCTGTTATACCGTGTCTGCGATGATTTTATCGTTTGCTCCATCAATCGGATGGTACACAATCGGTTGCTTAACAATTGCTTTCTGTGCTGGAATGGGAAATGGGGTTATTTTTAAATTAGTACCGATGTATTTCCAAAAGCAANNACGGTATTGTTTCTGCAATCGGAGGGCTAGGAGGATTCTTCCCGCCTATTCTCTTGGGAATTCTCTATCATGTCAACGGGCACTATGCGATTGGATTTATGGCCTTATCTGAAGTGGCATTAGCAAGCTTAATTCTTGTGGTATGGATGTATTTTCACGGAAGAATGGAACTGGCAAAACAGGTTATCGATCATACGGCAGAAGGAATCATGGTTACTGATTTGCATGGAAAAATTATTTCTGTAAATCCAGCTTTTACAACCATTACTGGTTTTACGGAGGAAGAAATTATTGGCAAGAAACCAAACGTCTTAAAATCTGGTAGACAATCGGAGGAATTTTACGGCGATCTTTGGAGAAGGATTGAAACAGAAGGCTTCTGGCAAGGACAGATTTGGAATAAGCGCAAGGACGGATCAAATTACCTGCAATGGTTAACAATCAGTGCAATTAAAAATGATTCCGGGGATATCGTGCAATACGCCGGTATGCTGAGTGATATGACAGGAAAACAAGTTAAAGAAGGTTAAAATAAAAAAAATGAATCCTTTCGTGGGATTCATTTTCTTATTGTAGAAAAATCTTCAGCAACTCTTTTTAGGAACTCTATTTGTTCTGTTGTGTATTTTACTTCCGTGCGAGAGCCGATCAGTAGGACTGCAGTCACCTTACCATTCATATGAATAGGAACTGCAACAGCTGAAACTAGGTTTTCGGCAAGCATGATCGGGTATTGGAGTCGAGTACGCTGTCGATCTGGTGTCCCAATATCCAAAATCATGGTTGTGCCAAAACGGACAACAGAGCCCGATAACCCTTTGCCGGGTCTAATCACCATATTTTTAAAGCGGTTATTTGTAAATCCATGTGCATATTCCCAGCGGATTGTCTGATTTCCTTGATCAACATGTGCAATCGCAGAGAAATCACTTGAGGTGTTCGTACACAAATCATGAAGTTTTTGTTCAATTTCCACTTGTATCGCTTCCATGAGAATCTCTCCTCGACCACTGTTGGTGAATTCTTTATTTGAAACGTTAATTATTTTTATCTTCTTATCTATTGTAAATCTTTTTAACGTGATTGTATGTCAGGGAATTCCCTTATCTTTATTGCTTAAAAAGATGATATTTAGACCTGATTTAGGGGAGATTCCTAGGGAGGATGCATGGCTAGGGGGAAAACACTGGAAATTAAATAGGGGAATTTCGTGGGAAAGTTCAGGAATTCCCCCGATACCCTGTTTTCGCTATTCGCCGTATGATTATAGTATAAAGTCATAGCGGGGGGATTCAAAATGGCAATGATTGTACAGAAACTAAATAGCGAGATTCCTCACATTGAGTCAGTTAATGAAAGCATTGTTCAATTTCTATCTGAAGAAAATTTAAATAAATTACAAAGCATTATGCGTATTCGAAAAGTAGCAGCAGGAACTCATCTTTTTTGGGATGGTGAGGAAGCTGAAAAAATGTACTATATGATCTCTGGGCGAGTGAAACTTCGTGCATCCTCAGAACGAGGGAAAGACATCTTATTATCCATTAAAGAAAAAGGAAGTTTAATTGGAGAATTTGGCGGCTTCACTGAAAAACTTTACTATAATTACCGCGCAGATGTAGAAGACGCAGCTGAGATCGGCATTATTCATATCAATGATTTGAAAAAATTATTATACCAATTCGGCAATTTTGCAGTTGAGTTCATGGGCTGGGTTGGTTGGACACAGCGCATTATGCAAAACAAATTATACGATTTCCTATTCCTTGATAAACAAGGTGCACTTGCATCGACATTAATCAAATTAACCACAACACATGGTGTCAAATGCAAGGATGGAATCCTCATTGGAATCGAGTTAACGAACAAAGATTTAGGTGATTTCATAGGCACTACCCGTGAAAGTGTCAATCGTCTTTTAAACGGCTGGAAGCGGGAAGGAATTGTTGAAATGTATGACCATAAGATTGTAATTTACCGAATGGATCGTTTATATGAGATTAGTGAGTTTTCAGGTGGCGTGCATTAATTTATTATAATAAGAAAGCGCGTGGATCCGGCAACCAATCCCCGAATCCATGCGCTTATTTGTTCAAATGTGCCTTAGCGTATTTGCGCCCGATTTTTAGGCCCACA
>NZ_JBALOX010000075.1:11291-49304 GCF_036965165.1 Bacillus sp. JJ1521
ATCTTACTGCTCGAAAAACTTCCCTTGAAAAATCGTGGCATCCGCCGAAGGCTTTAACTTTATTTAGTTGGGGTTTGAACCCCGACTGAATAAAGTTATACCACTGCTTTTACACGAGTTTTCGTCTTTGCGTTTTTTTGCCATAGGATTGTAATGAGTAAAGTAACCATTAGAAGTAGAAGCCCTAACATAAATGGATAGATAATCTGAACGTCATATAATAATCCAGCAAGTGTTGGCCCTAATATATTTCCAATACTCATATATGCGTTGTTCATCCCCATTGCAAATCCTTGCTCATTACCTGCAAGCTTCGAAATCAATGTATTTAATACAGGACGTAAAATAGACGTAGCAAGGAAGATGAGTAACGAAATTCCAAAAAACATTTCAAAACTATTCGCAAATAATGAAAGAAGGAAGCCTAAAGCAGCTACAGAAATAAAAATGTTTAAGATTTTTCCTTCTCCATATCGTGTTACCATACGATCCACGACGAATAATTGAACAATGACACTAACAAGTCCAGTTGAAGTGACCATCAAGGCGATTTCCTGTGGTGTTGCATTGTACTGGTTATCAACAAACAAACCAATGACCGATTCAAATGCCATTAAACCGAAGCTCATGACAAGTGTAATAACCAATGGAATGAAAAATGGCATTTTTACGGAGCGTACTAGCTTTTTTCCCATTGTCTCATCATCAACAGGCATGAAGCCTTCCACTTTTTGTTGGCTCTCCTTGAGGACTGCCATGGAGAAAATAACCGATACAAGAGAAACTAATGCAGAAATTAAGAAAGGAAATTTTATCCCGTAGTCAGCTAAAAATCCACCAATACCAGGTCCCACAACAATTCCAAGGGACATGGCCGCTGAAATATAACTGTTACCTTTTGCACGTTGTTCCATTGTTGTGATATCTGCAACATAGGCAAATATAGCCGGAATGAGCAGCGCTGCACCAATTCCACCAACAACGCGTGATGCATACAATAGCCAAATTGAATCCACGAAATAGAAAATAAACATGGAAAGGGTTAAACCAATTAGTCCGTAGATAATCATTTTTCTCCGTCCATATTGATCCGTCCACTTCCCTGCAATTGGAGAAAATATAAATTGTGCCCCTGCAAAAATCGCAATCATGAGGCCAGCTGCTTTTCCGCCTTCATTAATCGATTCAAGATATGCAGGTAAAATGGGGATAATAATCCCAAAACTTCCGATTGCGATGAACATATTTATCATTAAAATAATCATTTTTTTACGTTGGTCTTTAGTCATCGTACACCTCTTTTTCTGGGATCAAAACTTCAATCCTACTTTTCAATAACTATACTAAGTTATTATATCTTCAATTAGAAGTCAAAGAGAATATGTACCAAAAATTCGACAAAATTTGGAGGGGACATGTAGATTATGGTTATAATAAGAGAAAAAAAGAGGAAATTCTGATGACTAGTTTTGATAAATTTAATTTAAGTGATGAAATTGTAAAAGCTCTTTCTGGTTTGCGCTATAAAACCCCGACTGAAATTCAGGCGAAGGTCATTCCTGTTGCACTAAAGAAAAAGGACATTGTTGGAAAATCACAAACTGGAAGTGGTAAGACGGCGGCGTTTGCGATTCCGATTTGTGAATTAGTTGAATGGGAGGAAAATAAGCCGCAAGCATTGATTTTGACTCCGACAAGAGAGTTAGCTGCACAGGTAAAGGATGATGTTATCAATATTGGCCGGTTTAAGCGAATAAAAGCAACTGCCATATTTGGAAAGCAATCCTATGAACGACAAAAACTAGAGTTAAAGCAGAAAACGCATGTTGTTGTCGGGACGCCAGGGAGAGTGCTGGATCATATTACAAAGGGAACCCTTAATGTTGATAATCTGAAATTTTTAGTGATTGATGAAGCGGATGAAATGTTGAATATGGGTTTTATTGAGCAGGTGGAGGCTATTATCGAAGCGTTGCCAGCTGAGCGGGTTACAATGTTATTTTCTGCAACTTTACCAGAGGATATTGAATATCTTTCTGTTAAATATATGAAATCACCTACGTATGTTCAAGTAGAAAATGCTGCTAAAGCAAACATTCATCATTTTTTGATAAATACTGAGGAAGAAAACAAGCTTTCCCTTTTAAAGGCAGTTACGATTGTTGAAAATCCTGATAGCTGTATCATTTTCTGCAGGACACAGATGGGTGTGGACAAACTGTATCGAGAGTTGAAAAAGACCAAGTATTCCTGTGATAAACTCCATGGTAGTATGGTCCAAGAAGAACGATTTGAAGTTATGGATGATTTTAAAAAAGGGAAATTTCGCTACCTAGTTGCTACAGATATTGCGGCACGGGGGATAGATGTTGAAAATATCTCTCTTGTTATCAGTTTCGACATCCCACAAGACAAAGAGCGGTATGTTCACCGAATTGGTAGGACAGGTCGCGCTGGTAAATCAGGGAAGGCCATTACATTTGCAACATCGAGAGAAGACGATTTAGTTAAGGAAATTGAAGACTACATTGGGGAAGAAATTAGGGAAATCGAGTCTCCAAGTAAGGCCGAGGTCGCTCGTACAAAACCTGCCTTTGATGAAAAAATGAACACCAAGCCACGACTAAAGCAAGATAAGGCGGAGCAAGTCAATAAGGATATTTTGAGGCTTTATTTTAATGGCGGAAAGAAAAAGAAGCTCCGAGTGGTTGACTTTGTTGGTACGATTGCTAAAATTCCTGGAATCACGGCTGAGGATATTGGCATCATCACTATCCAGGAGAATGCAACCTATGTAGATATCCTGAACGGCAAAGGCCAGCGTGTCTTAACAGCGATGAAACACACAACCATAAAGGGAAAACAGCTAAAGGTACATGTAGCACGATAGGGACGGGGGAACAGTTTCTATGTCCTACCATATTTTTATAGGGACAGTGCAATGTCCCTCTGAAAAAAAGGAATTTTCCAGCATTTGTAGAAATAGATATTACTGAAATTTGGTTTTTACGAGAGGATAGATGGCGTGGGTATATTATCAAAGAAGCACGATTATGAGATTCCTTCTAGTGGGGTACAATCCGTTGAAACGATTACTCTCGGGTGCATAAAGCAAACTATATTAATTCAAGCAGTTGATGTGTCAAAGCCAGTTCTTCTATTTATTCATGGCGGCCCTTCTATGCCACTTCCGGGTGTGTCTTCTAAGGGTCGCGACTATACAATTGTGACAAATACGAAGGAACTGGTAAAAAACTTTGTTGTTGTGTTTTGGGACCAGAGGGGGACAGGAAAGTCGTATCATAATGACATTCCACAAAAATCTATGACAATTGAACAATTTATTTCGGATGCGAATGAACTAACAGATTATCTGAGGGATCGATTTAAGCAAGAAAAAATTTTCCTAGCTGCACATTCTTGGGGTACAACGATTGGTTTAAATCTAGCATCCAGGTATCCTGAAAAGTTTTACTCGTACGTTGGTTTTTCTCAGATTGTTAGTTGGACGGAAAATGATCGACTAGCTTTGAAATGGCTTAAGGAAGAAGCGAAAAGGCGTGGAAATAAGAAAGCCATTGATGAATTAGAAAATGTAGGTGAACCCCCTTATTTAGAAAGTTTTGCCCAATGGAGTCTAATTCGAAAGTGGCAGCGTATTTTTAATACATTGGTCTATCAAACTGAAAATGCACCAGGGCTTATCGGGCTTACAATGGATATGGTAAGATCCGATGAGTATTCTCTAAAGGATGTGTATCATACATATTATAAAGGATTTAAGCTTATTTATTCACAAAGTTTCATAGAGGAATTGGCAACGAATAATTTTATGGAATCAGTATCTAAGCTTCCTATACCAGTAACGTTTATCCATGGAAGACATGATTTTCATGTGAATGGAAGTTTAGTAGAGGAGTTTGTTGAACGACTTAATGCACCAAAAGGGAAACGAATTATTTGGTCAGAGAAATCAGCTCATGCTTTTCATCCAGATGATACAAAGTTAATAGAACAACATTTAATAGAAGAGTTGCGGCATTTGAAAATGGAGTAGGAAGTTGTATAAAATAATGGAGCATCCTGGGGGTGTTCTATTTTTTTAGGTATAGCCTCAGGGTATATTACCTTTCAATCTATATCCTTCCAGCAATCCCTTGAATTCAATCTTTCCGTTTAGGTTTATCCTTTCGGAACACAGACGTGCAAGCAGGAATACTCATAAAAGGAGCAAGATATTGTTATAATGGGAAATAACTAAGATGAGCGAGGAAAGGGAGGAAGTATTATGACGAAGCCGAGTGTGGAAGATATACTTCAACAGGGGATACATGGGGCGAAGGAAATTAAGCCGGAAGAGCGTAAAAAATTTCTTGGAACGATTAGAGAACGTGTTGAATTTGCACTTACGCAGTCGCAGGTTAGAGAGAATAAGGTATATCAGGAGATACAAGATACTTGTAAAAAGAAAAAAGAAGTACATATGTACTTGAATGGTCATGTGGATTATCCCTCATTATCCAAATATGTGAAACTTGCGGGGGCAAATAACATTGAGTACACCATTGTAACAAACAAAGACTACAATTCAGACATCGGACTAGTACTCGCATTCGGCCATGCGATAGACAAGGAAGAAATTTATGTTAATAAAGTAAGACCGGTTTTAACACAACAGAAAAACTCTGAAAAAAAAGGGCTCTTCTCTCTTTTTAAAAAAACCTTTAAAAAGTAGGGAAGAGTCCCTTTTTGTGGGTCACAGGGACAGGTTCTGCGGCACACCACTGCTACATTATTGGTTGTGGAATCTTTTACGAATCATGATCATCATAAATCCGAGTATTATTGCGCAAACTCCGTTAACCCACATAAGTTTTAAATTTGTTTCCCAGTGTATAATGGTCTGACCTATCAAAGTGATAAATAATATGACAAGTAATACAAAAAACCATTTAGACTGAATTGTTTTCATTGTATCCTCCATTTAACGAACCTAGATCCACCTTTTTTCTTTGGCGACGGTGACTGCTTCGGTGCGGTTTTTTACTCCAAGTTTATTAATGATCTCAGATATATAATTCCGGACGGTTCCAGCTGATAAAAATAATTGCGCAGAAATTTCTTTTGAGGTTTTTCCTTCTGAAGCCAATCGAAGCACGTCCTGTTCACGTTCCGTTAAAGGATTGTCTTCTCTCATGCTACCAAAAATCAGTTCAGGTGCAAATTCACGTTTTCCTTTCATGACACTGCGGATCGACTCTGCAAGCTCATCAACTGAGCCATCCTTTAACATATATCCATGTACGCCAATTTTAACTGCCTTTTCAAAATAACCAGGGCGAGCAAAGGTAGTTAAAATAATTATTTTACAGGTAGAAAATTGTTTTTTAGCTTCTTTGGCAACTTCAAGACCACTCATATAGGGCATTTCGATATCCATTAAACAAACATCGGGCTTTAGGGTGAGGATCAACTTCAATGCCTCTTTGCCATTCGATGCCTCACCCACAATTTCAATATCCTCCTCAAAATCCAGTAAAGAGCCAAGTGCGCCTCTAAGCATCCCTTGATCCTCGGCGATAATTACTCTTATCAAGAACCAACACCAGCCTTTTTCTCTTTAGCGATAATTGGAATTGTAATAATTAGTGTCGTTCCATTTTGCGAAATGACTTTTACAAAACCATCGATTAATCGTAACCTTTCACTGATTCCTTTTAGCCCGTTACCGTCTCCATCCTTTTCGTCCAGTCCTTTACCGTTGTCATAGATGGATAATTCAATTTCGCCTGGACTATTCAAGAGTCGAACTGCACAGTTTTTTGCTTCACTATGTTTTACAACATTTGTAATGCCTTCCTTAAGGCATAAACTAAGGATGTTCTGAGTAAGTAGTGGAACATCCTCAAGCTTTGAGTCTCCATCGAATGTAAACGAAATACCTGCAGCCTGTAAAATGGTCTCCGTTTCAATGAGTTCTTCCGCAATCGTAACTGCCCTCATGTCAGACACTAATTCTCTCACTTGTCTTAGTGCTGAGCGGGAGGTTCGTTCAATTTCTTTCGTTTCAAGCTTTGCTTTTTCAAGGTCTTTACTAATCAATTTATGGACTAGCTGACTTTTTAATGTAATCATCGACAATGTGTGCCCTAACGTATCATGAAGGTCCCTTGCAATCCTCATTCTCTCTTCTCGTTTTACTAGCTCCTCAATTTGTTCATTCGCCTCTGCAAGCTTTTTTTCAAGCTCCATACGACTATTCATTGAGCGAATACCAAAAGGGGAGATAAGCATAACAAATATAAAAACTGCATAAAAGTAAATCGTCTCTAAAATCAATGTATCCCACTTAACGATTAATGGAATGATAATTGCCAATCCAAACATGCACAATGCACGGTAAAATTTATACTTCGTCAGATACCAGCCAATAAAATTCGCAGGAAAAAAGCCTAAAAATAAATTATAGAGATTATAAAAAATTGCCAGAATCATAACGATACTAATTTGTACGATCAGCCAATATGTGTACGACTTATCATTAGTAGAGTTATAGAGCTGCCGGTACGTAACAAGGAACAATAGCAGCAGCCCAACCCCCACAATTCGTTTCCAGCCATATTCAATAGATACATAGTAAGAAGGCATTACTAAATAAATCAAAAAAATATAAGGAAAGAACCCGAATCTTGCAGGGAAAACCCTAAATTTCTTTAGTTTTTGAAGCATTCAGCTTACCACCGCGACTTCCTGTTTTCTTCTTGTATATCCTGATATTACCATGAACAGGATGAGATACCCAACCAAAAGTAAGAAATTAAACCAATTTGGATGACCACCGCGAATGATTTCCCATGCACCACTGCCAAAATGGTAGGATGGGAGCCAATTTCCAATGGATTGTATGAAGTTTGGCATGATCTCCATCGGCCACCACATACCGCCAGAGAGCGCGAGAACCATGTAAATTAAATTCGAAACACCTGAAGCCGTATCCACTCTTTTCATCGTTCCCACGAGTGTTCCTAAAGCAAGAAAAGGCAATGATCCAAAGATTAACCAGAACCCACACATTAGCCATTCAAGTGGGGTAAGGGAGATCCCGTTAATAAGTCCACCAGCTGTAAAAATAATGATGATTGAAAAAATATGAATCACGGTTTGACCAATCATTTTTGCTGCGAAATACGCTTGGTCAGACAATGGGGTGATTCTCATAAACATTGACCAGCCTTGTTTTCTTTCCTCAACAAGCCGGATGCCAAGTGTCATAATGGCAGAACCCATCACGCTAAACGCTGCCATTGACATTAAATAATGAGCCTTCCACAATTGTTGATCGTCCATTCCTGTATTAAAAATTCTCGTGAAAACGAAGTAAAAAACAATGGGCATAAACAATGACCAAAATACATAATAGGGATTCCTGAAAATCCTCAAAATCTCGACTTTACATTGCATGAAAAAACCGTTCATCTACATAGCCTCCCTTTTTTCTACCAATTGTTCAAATGCATCCTCAAGGCGTCCTCGATCAATTTCGATATTTTGTACGGGAAGCTTTCTAGAAAACAGGCCAGCTAATACGCCATCTGTGTTGTCAGTTAATACATAAATTCGTCCATCCTTTTCATATACATCGGTCACAGTAGGAATGGTTTTAATTTCTTCAAAGTTTATTGCGGAAACTAAAGTAAAAGAAACAGATTGCTTTAACAATCTAGCTTTTATATTTTTAGGAGTTCCATCACTTATAATTTTTCCTTCATGAAAAAGGATCACTCTTTCTGCAACATCATCAGCTTCCTGTAAATAATGGGTTGTAAAAATGATTGTTTTTCCACGATTTTTTAATTCGTTAATGGTATTCCAGAAAAGTTTTCTTGCGGTCACATCCATACCAACTGTCGGTTCATCAAAGAAAAGTACATCTGGATTGCCCGCCATTGCGAGCGCAAAGCCAAGGCGACGTTTTTGACCTCCAGAAAGTTTATTGGCGCGTTTTTGTAATTCATCCTTCGTAAATCCAGTGAATGCCACTAACTCCTCATAGGATAAAGGATGGGGATAATAGCTAATGAAAAGCTGAATAATTTCCCGGACCTTCAAGGCGTCAATTACACTAACCTCTTGCAGCAAGGCACCAATTTTTTCCCGGGTGGATTTTTCCTTCGGTGATTGTCCGAATAACTGAACACTTCCGTCTGTCGAATCCAATAGCCCTAGCATCATCATCATCGTTGTCGTCTTCCCAGCACCATTCGGTCCCAAAATGGCAACAACCTCACCTCTTTGAATCGAAAAAGAAATCTGGTCTACAGCCGTTTTATCTTTAAATACCTTACTAACCTGACTTAACTCAATAATCGGTTCCATAAAAACACCTCCACCCTCATTGTAAAACGGCAGTGATATCTTGATTAGTGGATAATGTCATCAACTTACATGACAAATGTCATTGGATCACAGTGTATATAAAATTGGCGGAAATATGTAAGGTTGAGTCTTTCAATTACCTTTGTTCTTTTGCTGGAATATTATGATCATAAGGGTGTGGTACAATGCGAAATGGCCATAATATTCCGAAAAGGACCATTGCCTCTCTTCAAAGAGACTTAAATATTGCTACAGCTGCATTGTTTCAGACCTTATTGATATTGACAATACGTGTTTTTAAAACTTTTAAGGGGATTGTAATATTGTCTTTAACTGATTTACCGACGATTAAGCCATCTGATAAACAAATCTTTCTAATGGCGCTAGCCGTTGCCGTTTTTATTTTTTTTTACAGAAAGAAAAGAAAGTGATGTAAAACAACTGTCTTGAATAAAACGTTAAGGCTTTATGACATAACCTAATTCCTTAATATAGGTGTGTACCTATACAACCTACAGGCTAATTGCATAGTGTATTAATGGGAATTAAGGTCAGTTCCCAAAGATATGCTAATCCACTTAATATGACTAATATAAATATAAGGAGCTATGAGGTTATGTATAATGAAGGAATAAACTCTCTGCCACATGTTAGGGACGAAAGGATATTTGGAAGACCATTTGGTTTTGGAAGACCATTTGGATTCGGGAGACCGTTTGGATTTGGTTTTGGAAGACCGTTTGGATTTGGTTTTGGAGCCCCATTTCTTGGAGGGCTTGGAGCCGGATTATTAGGTGGTGCCTTAATTTCTCCGTTTCTCTATGGTGGTTATGGATTTGGGTATCCATATGGAGGATTCGGGTATCCATATGGAGGATTCGGTTATCCGTTTTATTAATAATCCTTAAAAATTAATTGGAAATTCCCTTACTATATTAAAATACTTGTGATTATTGTTATCTAAAAAAGAGGACGACATGTCCTCTTTTTTTGTTGCAAACTTAATGAAATCGAAAAAAGGAAAGTTCTCAAGATACATCCATATATTATAAAGAAAATGAAATAAGGGGTGACAAAAATTAGAATTCTTGGGGAGAGCGTTATTCGCAAGGAAGCCTTTGACAAGGTCACAGGGAGAGCAAAGTATACCGCTGATGAACTTTCAATTAATGCCCTTCATGTAAAAATAAAAACAAGTCCATATGGCCATGCAAAAATAGTTTCGATTGATGATACATTAGCCAAAAATATCCCGGGTGTAAAAGCAATTATAGTTGGAACGAATGATTTTCCACTTACGGGTGAAGAAATAAGGGATCGTCCCCCGATCGCGGTAGATAAAGTTCGATATTTTGGAGAACCAGTAGCCCTTGTAGTCGCTAATCGTCCTGATATTGCTAAAAAAGCAGCAGATTTAATTGACATAAAGTATAAAATATTACCCGTTATAAATAATCCATCAGAAGCTCTCAAAGAAGATTCCCCACTATTACACCCAAACTTAAGTTCATATGAAATTATCGGAACCGCTTATCCTGTACCAAATTCAAACATATCTAATATAACCAAAATACGTAAAGGGAACATGGACCAAGGCTGGAAGCAATCTGACGTTATCGTCGAAGGAACATATAAGTTTTCGCCGTCCAGCCATGCCGCAATGGAAACCAGAAGTGCATCAGCTGAAATTAAACCAGATGGATATGTGTACATTACGACATCCTCACAAGCTCCATTTATGGTGAAAAAATTACTAAGTATCTTTTTTAAGCTAGAAATAGGAAAAATCATTGTAGAAACCCCTCTTGTTGGAGGGGCGTATGGAGGAAAGGCCCCTACTCAATGGGAAATTCTTGCTTATCTTGCATCAAGAGCAGTCGGGGGGAGGCGTGTACAACTTACATATTCGCGAGAAGAAGATTTAACAACGGCGCCATGTCATGTTGGTTTAGAAGCAAAAGTAAGAATTGGAAGTACAAAAGAAGGAATCATTAAAGCGGCAGAAATGTTATACCTTTTTGACGGTGGTGCCTATTCCGATAAAGCGATTGATGTGAGCCGTGCTGGAGGAGCTGATTGTACAGGTCCATACAATATTGAAAATATATGGTGCAATTCATTATGTATATACACAAATCACCCATATGGCAGTCCATTTAGAGGGTTTGGTCATTCAGAAGTATTATTCGCGTTTGAACGGACAATGGATAAACTATCAAAAAAAGTAGGAATGGACCCACTTGAGTTTCGGAAGAAAAATGCAATTCTACCTGGGCATAAAACGCCGACACAGGTTGTTTTAAATAAAAGCAATGTAGGAAATTTACCAGAATGTATTGATCGTTTAAAAGAACTGGTTAACTGGAATCAGGGACAAATAGAAGAGATTAATGAAAGAAAAATTCGGGTTAAAGCGATTGCTTGTAGCTGGAAAACATCTACAGTGGATACGGACGCAAGTTCAGGTGTTATCCTTACATTTAATCCAGATGGAAGTGTTAACTTAATGTCAGGCGTAGTAGAAATCGGTACAGGTACGAAGACCGTTTTAGCCCAAATTCTTGCAGAAAGATTGAAGATCAGCGTTGATAAAGTTCATGTAAGAATGAAGATTGACACACAAACGACCCCAGAACATTGGAAAACAGTGGCCAGCAGAGGCACTTTTATGGGAGGGAGAGCGGTATTAGAAGCAGCGGAAGATGTCATTCGACAAATAAAGAATACGGCTGCTTGCGTATTACGGGTATCAACAGAAGATCTTGAAGTAGCCTTTGGTAAAGTGTTCTTACGTGATGATCCAAAAGTTGGTTTGGACTTTAAAGATGTCGTCTATGGATATAAATATCCAAATGGAAATTCAATTGGTGGTCAAATCATTGGTCATGGA
This sequence comes from Bacillus sp. JJ1521, assembly GCF_036965165.1. Taxonomy (NCBI): domain Bacteria; kingdom Bacillati; phylum Bacillota; class Bacilli; order Caryophanales; family Bacillaceae; genus Bacillus; species Bacillus sp. JJ1521. The sequence continues at coordinate 22,558 of NZ_JBALOX010000075.1, forward strand.
AATTATATTATGAGAAGAATGACATATTTAGATCCTAATACGGGTGCTGGTCAACCTGGTCCGGAATGGACAGTAGCAGTTCATTCTGTCGAAGTCGAATACGATAAAAGAGACTTTACATACAAACTAATAAAAGCCGTAACGGTTGTGGATATAGGAACTGTCTTAAATCGTAAAGCCGCACTAGGTCAAGTGATGGGAGCCATGAGTATGGGCTTAGCCTATGGGGGAAGAGAAACTTTCGTTTTTGATAGTTTAGGCAGGGTATTAAATCCACAGCTTCGAACCTATAGACCCATTCATTACGGAGAGAATCCGGATTATCTTGTAGATTTTGTTACCACACCACAGTTAGACGCCCCCTATGGGGCAAGAGGGGTTGGAGAACACGGATTATTAGGAATGCCTGCAGCACTAGCCAATAGTTTATCTCTTGCGGCCGATGTTGAGCTAAATGAACTGCCGGTGACTCCTGAATTAATTTGGAGATGTAAGGGGGAGGAGCTGTGATGCCTAATGATTTCGAATACCACAGACCCCATACTTTTCAAGAAGCGGTAAGTTTATTCCATGATCTAGACAAACAAGGAAAATCCCCTATGTATTATTCAGGTGGAACAGAAATTATTACACTAGGAAGATTAAATCTAGTGAGAACCGGTTCAGTCATCGATATTAAAAACATCCCTGAATGCAATGTTCAAGAGTTAAATGAGGAGTTCTTTATAGTAGGTTCTGCTCACACGCTAACGACGATTGAGGAGAAGAATCTATTTCCGTTACTGAGTAAAACTGTTTCTGAAATTGCTGATCGTACAGCTAGAAATAAGATTACAGTAGGTGGAAATATATGCGGACAAATTTTTTATCGTGAAGCGGTATTGCCCTTTTTATTAGCGGATAGCACCTTGCTAATTGCAAGTAACCAAGGAATCAAACAAGTTCCCATTTACGAAATTTTTAAAGAGCAGCTTTTATTAAACCGGGGCGAGTTTCTTCTGCAAATTAAAACAAATCGGAAATTTTTAAAAATGCCTTTTTTTACGATAAAAAGAAGACGGCAATGGGATACCGGTTATCCACTACTGACTGTAGCAGCTCTTAAATTTGAAAAGATCATTAGGGTTGCATTTAGTGGTCTTTCTCCTTATCCATTTCGTTCATATCAAATTGAGGATGCTTTAAACAAAACGGAAATTCCCTATAAAAAGAGAGTAGAACTTGCAATGAACAGCTTGAATGTCCCGGTTTTAGATGATACGGAAGGCACTTCACGCTACAGATTATTTGTATTAAAAAACATCCTTTATGATGTGCTACAAACATTGGGAGGAGAGGAACATGACGTCATCTGAATTCAAACAAATGTCAAAGTTAATGATAAATGGTGAGGAAACAGAGGTATCATTTCGAATGTCAGATATTCTTTTGGGTGTTTTACGCAATAAATTAGGTTTAACTGGTGCAAAACCGGGCTGCTTAAATGGTGATTGCGGGGCATGTACGGTTATCATAGATGGAATTGCGCAAAAATCCTGCCTTACTTTGGCTGTAGAATGTATTGGTAAAGAAATAGAAACGATAGAGGGTTTAGACGCACCAATTCAAGGGGCATTTGTGGATAACTTTGCCTTCCAATGTGGATATTGTACACCAGGTTTTATTATGAATTGCCACGCCTTACTAAAGTCTCGGAAGAACCCATCAGATGATGAAATAACGAAGTGGCTCGAATCAAACATCTGCCGCTGTACGGGATATATTGAAATCGAGAGAGCAGTAAAATCGGTATTAAACTTTAGGCATGGCGATTTGTAATGGAGAAAATAGGCGAAAGCATGAAGGAGCTTGTTGCAAGCTCCTTTTTATATTTGCATTAATAGGCGTTTTTATCGTGAATTAGGCGCTTTTCTATCCCTTTTTTAAACTAGACACATACACTATTTTGAAAATGATTGAGGAGGAAAAGGGATGGGTATGAATTTTTATAAAAATATGTTTTACAATTATCCGGTATATGGAGTGGGGTACCAATATCATCCGTATTATCACAACTACGGATATTTTCCTTTCTATAATATAAGTTTTGGGGGTTTCCCAATCGGTTTTGGAGGCCATGGATTAGGGGCATTAGGTACTCATGGATATGCTGGTTTTCATGGATTTACCGGTTTTCATGGATATGGGGGTGCTCATGGATTTGGTGGTGCACACGGATTCCCAGGTGGAGGTGCTCACCGGGGCGGTTTCTGAAACAATTAGTGTAGTAGCAGACAAAAAAATGAAAATGAATCAATTGCATCCCAATGGTTGGATAACTAACAATAACCTTAGGATGCAATTTAATTTTAAATGTCCATGTAGCGAAAAATATGTTTGATTTTCAAGAAATTTCATACACTAGGAAGAATCCATAAAGATTGTTTGGAGGAGGAGTACAAGGTATGAAGACGCGGCCGAAAGCGTGGGGCAGCATTAATCAAGCTGCAAAAGTTAATCGTAGAAGGCGGCTTTGAATATTACAGCAAGGAAATTATGGATTATATCCCAATGCTGTTTGAGCTTATAGCTCATGCACCAGATGGCGATAATTTCGAACGGTCATACCGTCGCTTAGCCTTTGCGGTAGACCGAATTTATAAGAACCTTTTTGATTCGAATCCATACCACAGGATTATAGACCCATTAATGATGATTGTCTTTGAAGCACCAGAAGCTAAAGAAATTACATTGCTAGAAAATCAGCGTGAGGAAGCCGATTTAGAAGAACTTTCATATCAAATGCTTTATCAATAATTGTTCATAACTTTGTGGATAATGTGGACAGTGTGGGTAAATCTGATGGTTTTCTGTGGATAACGGGGATATTGTGGAAAAAAATATTCAGTAAATTTTCAACACTATCCACAAAAGGATCCACAGGTTGTGGAAAACAAATGTTCTTATGTGGATAAGTGGACAAGAACCTAAAATTGAAAGGAGGTTAAATGATGGAATTACGTTTCTAGTGGACGGCATATCCTTAAATAGTATAGCAATCCTTGTTTTAGGTACATTTTACCGATTAAAATTCATGTCATCCTTCTCGTTCTGTTATTTGCATCGATTCCATTTACAAAGCTCGTTCATATGTTCAGTTTTTCGTTACGCTACCCAGCAAGAGCACCGCAGCAATACCACTCGCGTGATGGATACTCGAAAAACACGCGTCAAAACCAAGGGGAGGGACAACTCCTCATTTTTTTATGAAAACAAACGGAAAAATTCCGTTTAAATTTGGAAATACTCATATTCCGTTTTATCTAAACCAAATCTTAGGATTTTGTCCTATTTAGAGATATTAATCGGAATATCTCCGCCTATGAATTCTCATACCTACAAGAAAATCAACGATGAAAAATAGTAGGCCTCTGATTAAAAAAATTAACATAAAATCGGTAATCAAAATCGCAGAAAAATATTATTGTACAACAGCTAAGATACAAGGATAATTTAATGCTAAATCGGGTGTGATTTTGATTATAAAAATACCATAACGGGCTTAATATCAATAAAAAACACTTACTCAAACAATGCGAGTAAGTGTGCGATTTATTTATTTTGTTCACTTCAAGAGTACCCGTTAAGAATTAAAGGTCTCACTTTTCCTTTTTCGGTGTAATTTTTCGTGGCGTATAATTGATATCCTCCGAAGAATAGATGCTTACGATAAGTGTTCCTCCGTAAACTTTTGCCCGTATTAAAATCGGTTGATTGTATGTATTTTTAAAAAGAAAATCAGGCCCATACCAGCTAACTGTTGCATCGCGTCCCGCGGGAACATAGCCTACCCGTTTACTATGGGAATAGCGCTTAACAATTTCAACCCCGGCAAGGTCGACAGCATTGAATAGGGTGGAGGAAGTTTGGCAAATCCCACCTCCGATACCTTCAATCAGTTCACCCCTAATGATTTCCGGCGCTGGCTGATATCCTCTGGCCGCGGTTCTTTTTCCAACGACCTTATTAAAAGAGAAGGTCTCATTTTGAAAGAGTACATGACTATCGATGGCAGCTGCTGAAAGGGCAATATTTGTAGATCGTTCCTTATTAGAAGAATTAAAATGCGTAACATACTGCCCAATCATTTTTACACGAATTGTTGATAAAAGCTCACTATCAACCCGCGGATAAATTCGCTCCACGGGGACCTCAATGAAATCCTCTTTTCCAAAAAAACGAGAGTAAAATAATTTCGTAAATTTATCCTTATCTAATTTCACACCTACATGTTCCTTAACGATTTCACCCGTTTTGCCTATCTTCGCATCCTTTGATTCCTCATATACTTGCTCATCTAAATAGGTTAGAAAATCTGTATATTTATTGGTGTCCAATGTAGGAACACCGAGCAATGGAAGAGAATATTCAGCCCGATTCACGGTCGCAATCGTATTTCCTTTATAGGTTATGTACAGATTATCTTGAGGTTGAAATTGCTGCACAGAAAAGAAAAGCATCATAGTCCATAATATTTTCAGTGTCCCCACCACCTAATCTTTATCAAATACGCCAAGGCGTATTTGCGCCCAGATTTTTTCGAGCATGCTCGAAAACTTTCCTTTGAAAATCTGTGGCATCCGCCGGAGGCTATAACTTTATTCAGCGGAAGTAGGGGACTTCTGCTGAATAAAGTTAACTTCTTTTTTATAGTATGGATGGTTATTGTCAATTCCATTAAAAATGGGAGAACTTTTTTCATTTTAAAGATGTAACAAATTGTTCAAATTCGAAAAAACACCTGTGATATGCATCACATCAAGGTTTGAGGTGTTTATGTTAAAATAATTCCCTTTTACAAATATTTCCTTCCCTTTTCTGTAACAACTTTTTAAGGCACATGATGTTATCATCATTTACACAGTGATAAAGATTTAAAAAAACTATTTTGTAAAATAAACCTTAGCTGCAGTTTTCAACATATTACGAAAAAAACAAGTAGCTAAAAAATTTTTGACAACTTTGTGAAGTTGTACACAAATTCGTTGCAACATACATAGTTGTTTACTAAGAGCATCCATTCGGAAAGGAGTACGTTTATGAAAATAAAATGGTTTTTCTTATCGATGATTATTACTATTGCCACAGTGCTAACAGGATGTGAACCATTAATGGTCCTCGACCCAAAAGGTCCACAAGCTGCGAGGCAGGCCCATGATATCCTACTCTCAATTGGAATCATGGCAGTAGTTGTTATTGTCGTTTTCGTATTATTAGGATATATGCTTTTTAAATATCGGGCTTCGAAAATGCCAGAGGATTACGAGCCACCACATATTGAGGGAAATCCTTGGGTTGAAGCCATTTGTATTGGGATTCCAATCTTAATCGTTGGATATATGTCAGTTGTATCTGTTCAAAGTAACTACATTGTTGAGTCGGCACCACAGGGCTACGAAGATCAGGAACCATTGGTTATCTATGCATCATCCTCAGATTGGAAATGGCATTTTAGCTACCCGGAAGAGGATATTGAAACAGTAAATTACTTATATATTCCAACAGATCGACCACTTGAATTCAAACTTTATTCATACGGTCCAATCACAAGTTTTTGGATTCCTCAGCTTGGCGGGCAAAAATATGCCATGGCCGATATGATTACGACGTTGCATCTTGCTGCCGATGAGCAGGGCGAATTGATGGGGCGAAACGCAAACTTTAGTGGAAAGGGATTTGCGGAAAACACATTTAGTGTAAATGCCGTATCTCAAAAAGATTTTGAGGAATGGGTAGACGAGGTTAAAGAAACTGCGAAGCCTCTTACCGAGGAAAAGTTCGATGAGTTATTAGAACCAGGCCATCTTGGGCAAATGACATTTACTGGAACTCACCTAGAGTTTTCACCACCGCCAGCTCATGACCATGGATCAGGTGATTCTGAAGAAGGACACGAAGTTCACGAGGAAGATCATACGAAGCACGAAGCACATTCAGAACACAATAGTCATTGATTTTTAAATAAAGCTTGAACGCCGAGTTCACACTTCAATTGAAAGGAGTAACAAACGGATGGAATTCTTTGAACGTTTTGCCATACCACATCCAAGTCCAGCCATCTATGCAGCGATGGTCGCAATAGGACTTACCGTAATCGGAATCGTCGCCGGTTTAACCTATTTTAAAAAATGGGGTTATTTATGGCGTGAATGGTTAACGACCGTTGATCATAAACGAATTGGAATCATGTATTTAATCTCCGCCTTAATCATGCTATTTCGTGGTGGGGTGGATGCAGTTATGCTACGTGCACAGTTAGCTGCACCTGAAGCGAAGCTGTTGGACGCTCAGCACTATAATGAGATATTTACAACACATGGTGTTATTATGATCATGTTCATGGCGATGCCTTTCATCATGGGCTTCATGAACTATGTTGTGCCTCTACAAATTGGAGCACGTGACGTGGCATTCCCACGCCTAAATGCAATTAGCTTCTGGCTCTTCTTTATGGGAGCAATGCTATTTAATATCTCCTTCGTAATAGGGGGATCGCCTGATGCAGGGTGGACTTCATATTTCCCACTTGCAGGCAATGATTTCAGTCAATCAGTTGGTACGAACTACTACATGATTGCGTTACAGATTTCAGGTCTGGGTACAATGATGACAGGGATCAATATGATCACGACGATTTTAAAAATGAGAGCACCTGGCATGACCTTGATGAAAATGCCAATGTTCACATGGACTACTCTAGTTGCTAACTTAATCATTGTGACAGTATTCCCGATCTTAACTGTTTTATTAGCAATGGGAACAATGGATCGACTTTTCGGAACACACTTCTTTGCTAGTACAAATGGTGGTATGGATATGCTTTGGGCAAACCTATTCTGGGTATGGGGACATCCGGAGGTTTATATCTTAATTCTGCCTGCATTCGGTATTTACAGTGAGATCATTTCAACCTTCTCAGGAAGAAACTTATATGGTTACAAATCAATGGTTGGTTCAATCGTCATTATCTCAGTACTTTCATGTCTTGTATGGGCGCACCATTTCTTTACAATGGGGCAAGGGGCTGCTTCAAACAGTTTCTTCTCAATTACAACAATGATGATTGCAGTTCCTACAGGTGTGAAAATTTTTAACTGGTTGTTCACATTATGGAAAGGTAAAATCCGTATGACAGTCCCAATGCTTTATTCAATTGGTTTTATTCCGTTATTCACAATTGGTGGGGTAACCGGGGTAATGCTTGCGATGTCAGCAGCGGATTATCAATATCACAACACCATGTTCCTAGTGGCACACTTCCATAACACAATTATCCCTGGTGTAGTATTTGCGATGCTTGCTGCACTCACCTATTATTGGCCAAAAATGTTTGGCTTTATGTTAAATGAACGAATCGGAAAATGGACGTTCTGGGCACTTTCAATCGGGTTTGTTTTAGCATTCTTCCCGATGTATATCACTGGATTAGATGGTCAGGCTCGTCGTATGTACACATACTCTGAATCAACAGGCTTTGGTCCATTGAACATGCTTTCATTTATTGGGGCCGGAATTATGACAATTGGCTTCATCTTAATTGTTTACAATATTTACTACAGCATCAGATACGCATCTAGAGATATTGGAAGCGACCCATGGGATGCACGTACCTTAGAATGGGCAACACATACACCGGTTCCTGAGTACAACTTTGCGTTAACACCAAGTGTGAATTCAACCGAACCATTCTGGGATGATAAGAAGAATAAGCATAAGCTTTTCCCTGGTAAAATTGAAAAAATCCACATGCCTAACAAAAGTGGACTTCCGTTTATCATGTGTAGCATTTTCTTTGTCTGGGGCTTCTCATTCGTATTTGCAATGTGGCCGCTCTTGATTATTTCAACAATTGCAATTTTTGTATGTATGGCATACCGTTCATTTGAGAAGGATCCTGGACATTATATTCCAGTTGAGAAAATAAAAGAAACAGAAGAAAAACTTGGAGGTGCTAAACTATGAAACTAGGACACACGCAGCCTCTTGAATATAGTACGCACCAAAACGAGTTGAATATATTTGGTTTCTGGGTTTTCCTTGGTGCTGAAATCATGCTTTTCGCAACCTTGTTTACATCGTATTTTACCTTAGAGAACCGCATCGGAAGCGGTCCATCAGGTGCACAGATATTTGAAATTACACCTGTGTTAATTGAAACATTTTTACTTTTAACCAGTAGTTTTACAATAGGTCTTGCGGTTCATGCGATGCGCCTTGGCAGACAAAAGGCAATGATTGGTTTCTTCGTGGTGACACTGCTTCTAGGTTTATCCTTCCTAGGTGTTGAAATCTATGAATTTGTTCACTATGTCCATATCGGGGCAGGTCTGCAAACAAGTGCATTTACAGCGATGTTGCTAACAACCCTAGGAACACACGGAATTCACGTTACATTTGGATTGTTCTGGGGAACAATGATTGTCCTCCAAATAAGAAAAAGAGGCTTAACTGCAGAAACTGCTGGTAAATCGTTCATCTTTTCATTGTATTGGCACTTCCTAGATGTTGTCTGGATTTTCATCTTCAGCTTCATCTATTTGAAAGGAATGATGTAATATGAGAGAGCTATTTCCAGCAAAACAAGTCATGGGCTTTGTTTTTTCGTTAGCCCTTACTGTAATTGCTCTATCGGTGTATTTCTTTGACCTTTCTATTACTGTAGGTTTAACAATACTCATTGTTACAGCATTTGTGCAAGCATTGCTGCAACTAATCGTATTCATGCATGCTGGAGAAACAAAGGATAAATGGGCAATTTACGCAAATGTATATTTCATGATTTTTATCGCGTTAATTACAATCTTGGGTACATTGTTCATTCTTGTTTGGGATATGGCATAAAATTGAGAGTGTCTTTCGAGGCACTCTTTTTTTTGTAGAGAATAACCAGATTATTGTGTAATATAAAACATGAAAGGGGGAATGTAGATGAATGCTTCATTTTTACTGAGGTTCAAAGCTTTCATGATTGATTATATTTTGATTCTTGTGTATCTAGTTGTCCTTTTTATTATTAATGTATTTCTATTTCCAGGTTTGCAAGAATTATTCATGGGATCAGTAGTAGTTGCGCAATTCACTGGATTTTTAATGGTGACATTGCCGGTATCGCTTTATTTTATTATTAGTGATTCAAAAATTGGCGGGCGGTCATTTGGAAAGAGAAAATCAGGTTTAAGAGTGATCCGGAAAAACGGGGAACCTGTGTCTTTACTGCAAATGGCTTTTCGAACACTCGTAAAGTTTTTACCTTGGGAGCTATCACATTTCCTTGTTTATCGTTTGATGTATTTGGGGGACGTTGATTTTCCCTTCGCTTACACTTTAATAGGTGGACTCATCTATGCACTTATGATTGCATATATTTTGACATGTATTTTTACAAAGAAGAAACAATCTTTATATGATATTTTGGCGAAAACGTATGTGGTAAAGGTGCGATGAGATTGCAGCTTTTTTTGTGCAAAACAAAAAGCTTAGCCGATTGAGTGGCTAAGCCTATAGTAACCGAATCTTTTATTATTCTTGTTTTGCACCCTGTGCCTTTAGCAACATTTCTTCTGATGCGATTAAAAATAGCCCCATTAAGAAAACGAAAATAGCCCCCATGACCGTTCCGATTCCGATCGGTGTTAGCACACTGGAACCGCTCGCAAAGAATCCTAGACAAAAAATAATGATACCGGCAATAAGCACTGTTCCCCCAAAATACTTAACAGCCTCAAGCATAGTAGATTTCATTTTTCCTCATCCTCCTACTATAAATTATTCACTTTGTTCACAAAATTGTCAAATACTTTTCACTAAATGTTCGAAATTTGTATTTTGAGCGGGGAGGACTGCTAATTTTAAACCGAAGTCGTCCAATGAGCTTTTACAAAATGGTTGTGTTACCATAATGAAAAATAATCCAAATGAGGTGCCAAAATGAAAATTGAGGTATGGTCGGACTTTGTATGTCCGTTCTGTTATGTAGGAAAGCGCCGCTTAGAAGAAGCACTTGCACAATTTCCAAATCGCGACCAAGTAGAAGTGGAATTCAAAAGCTTCGAACTAGATCCAAATGCAAAGCTTTATTCAGGACAAAGCATCCATGAATTACTTGCATCAAAATACGGAACGAGCGTTGAGCAAGCAAGGCAAATGAATGAAAATGTTGGGCAGCAAGCTACGGGAGTCGGGCTAAAGTATGATTTTGATAAAATGAAACACACAAATACATTTGATGCTCATCGCCTTGTAAAATATGCAGCAACAGTGGGCAAAGAAAAAGAAATGACTGAGATTCTTCTACACTCCTATTTCGAAGAAGGAAAACTCATCAGTGACCATGAGGTATTAGCCGATCTTGCGGAATCTGTGGGAGTCGATCGCCAATCAGCGCTAGACGTGCTAAAAGACGCAAAGAAATTTGCGAATGATGTACGAATTGACGAATCGATTGCACAACAAATCGGTGTTACTGGCGTTCCATTTTTCGTAATCAACCAAAAATACTCCATCTCTGGTGCGCAGCCAACTTCTACATTCCTAGGTGCACTTCAGCAGGTTTGGAAAGAAGAAAATCCAGCAGAGTGATTGAAATTCCGACAGATAAATATAAAAATGCCGAAAGCGTAAAATCTCACCAGTTTTACGCTTTATTTTTTTAAACATGAATGAATTCATTCTGAAATCATATATATGATGTAGAATCACATATGTGATGGAGGAGGTAAGGGGATGTCAGTTAAGTCAGCAGAGCGTGTTTTAAAAATTTTTGACTTACTTTCGCATCACTTGAATGGATTAACGATTAAAGAAATTAGCGAGTCACTATCCTTTCCTCAAAGCAGCACCTCTGTTTTAATAAATACTTTATATAAAAACAACTATTTATCGGTAGATTTTTTTAGAAAATATAAGCTTGGTCCAAAATTAATCCAGCTTGGCGGTACAGCAAGGGAATCTTTAGATATTACTGCTCAAGGAATGCCATTATTAAAAAAATTAATGGAAGATGTGCAGGAAACTGTATTTATGGCAGTTTTAGATAATAGTGAACTTATTTATGTAGCAAAGATAAATAGTAATCGATCGATTCGTACAACTGCTGAACTTGGAAAGAGTAAGCCTTTATATTGTACTGGTTTAGGAAAAGCGTTTTTAACGTTTCTTCCTGAAGAAAGGAAACTGGAAATTCTAAGAACGATCGAACTACATCCGATAACCCCAAAGACCATCACTAAAAAAGAAAATCTATTAAACCAGTTAAAGGAGTTCTTTAAACAAGGCTATTCGATCGATGACGAGGAAAACGAAGAAGGACTGTACTGTTTAGCGGCACCTATTTTTAATGTGGATCAGATAATGGAAGCTGCAATCAGTGTTGCTGGACCGAAAGATCGAATGCTGAGACAAAAGGAAAATATTATCGAGAAGCTACTCGAAGCAGCGAGCAAGATTTCTAAGAAAACAGGTTATAAGTCTGGCTAAAAGGTAACGGAAAGTAGATTCTACAAAAAGGTCATTATATGGTGTAAAGTACCATTTTATTAAAAAGGATAGCGTGTATGTAAAGTATTATTCCTTAGTAACTTTTTCAATTAATAATTACCATATAATGAAAACGCTATCAAAATTTTATCAAGAAGAAAAGGGGGAAAAGGATGAAGAAAAATTTGACTGGCTTCAAGAAGGCTGCAGGTTATTTAGCCTTAGCGGTAGGGATTACTTCTGTCTTAGTAGGTTGTAATGGTGGGGGAGAGACAACGAAAACATCCGAGCCGAATTCATCTGATGGAGGAGAAAAGAAAGTCCAAGAAATTAGAATTGTTGCTGCGAACCATCCTTGGACAGAATCTATCAAAAAAGAATTGCCAGCTTTTGAGAAAGAGACAGGGATAAAAGTTAAGATTGATAGTTATTTCGAGGATCAGTTAACACAAAAAACATCAGTAGAATTTGCATCTAACTCAAAAAATATTGACGTTGTGATGTTCCGTCCACTTCAAGATGGAAAAATGTATCATCAAAGCGGGTACTTCGCAGATATTAGTAGCTACGTCTCAAAGGAAAATGATTATACAAAGGACTTTTTTCCTTCATCTTTAGGCAGCGTAAAAGATGGTGATAATTTATATGGATTACCGTTAGTTACGGAAACCCAGGTTTTGTATTATAGAAAGGATATTTTAGAAGAGGCTGGTTTGGAAGTTCCTAAAACATTGGAGGAACTTGAAGAACAAGCAAAGCAATTACATGAACCTGATGGTGTTGCTGGCTTTGTGTCTCGTGGAAAGCGGGCTGCTGCTGTTACTCAATTTTCTAGCTATTTATATGGATTTGGCGGGGACTTTATGGTGGACGGGAAAGCTACTCTTACTTCACCAGAAGCAATAGAGGCTTTTAACTATTATGGAAATCTATTAAAAGATTACGGACCTAAAGGAACACTAAACATGAGTTGGCCTGAGGCGATGGCAGTCTTTACACAAGGAAAAGCTGTATTCTATACAGATGCATCTTCACTATTTACCAACGCTACAGATCCTTCAAAATCACAGGTTTCCGATAAGGTAGGCTTTGCACCATTCCCTGCTGGACCAAAGGGTTCTAAGCCTTATAATGTAACATCTTGGGCACTTGGTATTGGAGCAAACTCGGAAAAGAAAGATGCAGCATGGGAATTTATTAAGTGGGTAGAAAGTGAAGAAATGGTCTTAAAACTGCAAGCGGAAGGGAATCCAGGTGCACGTATATCTGTTTGGAACTCTCCTGAAGGCACAGCGAAATTTCCTGAGGACTTAGCGGAAGCAATTGGCATTAATGGAGGAGAAAACGCTGTTCCTTACGACAGACCAGTTGTAATAAACGTAGGTGCTGCTCGTGACGCTATTGGTGATGTAATTATCGCTGCAATTGAGGGTAACGATGTTAAGGCGGCAGCTGAGAAGGCAGAAGAAGAATTCCAAAAGATTATAGACAGCGAAAAATAATCGATGTAACCTCATTCGATAACGGCTTTCGAGTAGCAATCTGGGTTTGTATCTGGATGCTTACGAAGGCCGTTTCTTGTAAAAGGGCCAGGTAGTTGAGCAAGGGGGAAGAACGATGACAAATTGGATTGATCGGAATATAAAATGGGTATTTACCATGCCAGCTGTCATATTTGTAGGGCTTATGATGGTCATGCCCGTTGGATATACACTTTGGCTAAGTTTTCACGAATGGAGTATGTCCAATATTACACCACCCTTATGGATAGCTTTTCAGAATTATATTGATTTATTTAATGATGAATTATTTATTAAATCTTTGAAACTTATGTTTTATTTTACAATTGCAACCGTTACGGTAGAAACAGTATTGGGCGTAGCTCTAGCAGTTCTAATGAATCAACATATTGTTGGAAAAGGAATCGTTAAAACCTTGTTTCTACTTCCAATGGTAGCGACTCCCGTAGCAGTAGGGCTAATTTGGGTCCTCATATACGAACCGAACATTGGTATTGCGAATGTTTTCTTACAATCATTAGGAATTCCGGGACAGGAATGGTTAACATCCCAGAAGTTAGTTATGCCATCCTTAATTCTCATAGATGTTTGGGAATGGACTCCGATGATTGCATTAATCGTATTGGCAGGTTTAGTATCACTTCCGAGAGATCCATTTGAAGCAGCTATGATTGATGGTGCTTCGACTTGGCAATCATTTCGCAAAATTACGCTACCTTTATTGAAGCCTACGCTTTATTCAGCCGTCCTGTTAAGAATGATAGATGCTCTAAAAACATTTGATATTATTTACGCAACAACACAGGGGGGACCAGGAACCTCATCACAGACGATCAATATTTACGGTTACGTATTAGGATTTCAGTATTTTAAGATTGGCCAGGCTTCGGCCTTACTCATGGTATTTTTTATGATTGTTCTATCCATTAGTATATTCACGATACTTTTACGAAAGAGATCGGGGGTTAACCTATGAGCCGAAACAAAAGGAAAATGATAAAAAAGACATTGACTCATATCGGGGTTTATTTTTCTCTATTTTTGTTTTTACTCCCTTTCCTTTGGATGGTGCTAGCCTCCTTTAAAACACAAGTACAAATCCTTGATACATCTAAATTATTTGAGATTACAGCGAATTTCAGTAACTATATGAGCGTATTTGGTGAATATGCCTTTCTTACGTTTATTTGGAATAGCTTCATTGTGGGAATTGGGGCAACGTTTTTTGGGCTGTTATTAGGTCTTCCAGCGGCTTATTCAATCGCAAGATATAAACAGGAGGGACTAGGATTGTTAATCCTTGTAGCAAGGATTGTCCCAGGCATTTCCTTTCTTATTCCTTGGTTTATTATCTTTTCAAAGCTGAACTTAATTGATACGTACACGTCTCTTATCCTAAGTCATATGCTTGTGACAATGCCATTTATCATTTGGGTGATGATTCCTTTTTTTGAGGGTTTGCCACTTGAACTGGAGGAGTCTGCCCGCGTAGATGGCTGTTCGATTCCGATGGCGTTTATTCGTGTGATGCTACCAATTTCAGGACCGGGCATTGTTACATCATCTATTTTAGCTTTTATTTTCTCTTGGAATAATTTTATGTTTTCTTTAATTCTAGCGGGTGAAAAAACAAAGACATTACCAATAGCAATCTTTAACTTTTTATCTTATTCAGAAATCAATTGGGGCGGTCTGATGGCGGCTTCCGTTATCATAACTGCACCAGTGCTCATTATTGCTCTTTTTGCACAAAGATATATTATTGCCGGATTAACTGGGGGGAGTGTGAAAGGTTAATCAATAAACCAAAACAGGAGATGGTGTAGAAGGATGAGTACCCCAACTTTAGAAAAAATAAAAACAATAAAGCTTGTGGCCATTATTCGAAGTAAATCATCTGACGGCTTAGAAAATACAGTTGAGAGTCTGTACGAAGGTGGAATTCGTGCAATCGAAATAACAACGAACACACCTGGGGCATTAAAGGGGATTGAATGGATAAGGGAAAACTATACGGATGTACTAGTTGGTGCTGGGACTGTCTTAGACTCCGAGACTGCTAGACTTGCAGTATTATCGGGAGCGGAGTTTATGCTCACGCCAACTTTAAAAAAGGAAACGATAGAGACAGCAAATCGGTATGGCATCCCCGTAATCCCTGGGGTCTACACTCCAACAGAAATACTTACAGCTTATGAATTCGGAGCAATAATGGTCAAAATCTTTCCAATCCGCCAACTTGGACCGAAATATTTACAAGATTTATTGGGACCGTTGCCTTTTTTAGAGGTAATGGCTGTTGGAGGTATTTCAATCGAAAATGCAGGTGACTATTTAAAGGCAGGGGCCGTATCCCTAGGAATTGGTAGTTCACTTGTGGATGATAAGCTGGTCCAGCAAGGTGATTTTGAAGAAATTAAAAGGCGGGCAGCAAGCTTTGTTGAGTTTATAAAACAAGTGGGCAGTTAATAGCAATCGACACGAATGGGGGCTTGTGATGTGAAAGTCATTTTACTAGATTCGGGGACAACAAACTCCAGATTACGATTAGTTGAGACCACAACAAACACAGTAATTGATACTGAAAGAATAAGAGTCGGTGTAAGGGATTCAGCCATTTCAGGCAGTAATCAAAATCTGAAGGTCCAAATAAAAAAGGGCATAGAAAGATTGTTAACAAAAACAAACTGTATGCCCGCAGATATTCATGTGATTGTTGCATCAGGAATGATTACCTCCAATCTAGGAATATATGAAATTCCTCATATCCCTAGTCCTGCAGGGGTGCTGAAATTCGCGAGTCATTCAGTGGTATGTAAACTTGATGAATTTCTTTCCATTCCATGTCTCTTTATCCCAGGGATGAAAAATGAAGTAAATGAAGTAGGCGAAGATGATTTGATTTTTTCAATTAATGAATTTGATGTGATGCGGGGAGAAGAAGTAGAATCATTTGGATTGCTGAACCAGTTTCAGCATGAGGGAAAAGGGCTAATTGTGCTTCCCGGTTCACATACGAAATTTGTTTTCGTAGGTGAAAATAAGGAGTTATTGTATTGTTTATCTACATTAGGAGGAGAGACTTTACAAGCTCTTCAGAAGGAAACGATACTCTCGAATTCGCTGGATTCTAGTCTTATCGAAACGGTTGATCAAAAAATGCTTACATATGGCTTTGAAGCGGCAAAACAGTATGGACTGACTAGAAGTTTTTATCACATACGTCTCCTGGATTTGTTTACAAAATGCACCTCCAATCAAAGGGCAAATTACCTCGCTGGTTCTGTTATTTTCAATGATCTTCAAGCGCTTTCTGGAATAGTGCTAAATGAAATAAAATGGGTGATCGTCGGAGGGATAAATCCATTAAGAAAGGCGTTTATCCATTTGTTAACCTATATAAATCAAGAATGGAAAATGATCGAGGCTGATGATCAGCAAGTAGAAAATTCACTCCTGGTTGGTGCTATGGAGATTTTATCAAACTATGGTTCTGAAAAAAACGACTTAATAGGAGGGGAAGCATTTGAAGATTAGTGGATATGAGCTGTTTCAGGTTCCGCCTAGATGGTTATTTTTAAAAATCGAGACGAGCGAAGGAATTATTGGTTGGGGTGAACCTGTTATCGAAGGAAGGGCTTCTACTGTAAAGGCGTGTGTCGAGGAATTAATGGAATACTTGATTGGGAAGGATCCATTGCGAATCGAAGATCATTGGAACATGTTATATCGGTCTGGTTTTTACCGGGGAGGACCGATTTTAATGAGTGCAATTGCTGGAATTGATCAGGCACTCTGGGACATTAAAGGGAAGTACTATCAGGCTCCTATTTTTCAATTATTGGGTGGGGCATGCAGGGATTCAATAAGAGTCTATTCATGGATTGGGGGCGACCGCCCGTCTGATGTTGGAGAAGAAGCGAAAAAAATAGTTAGTGCAGGGTTTACGGCTGTCAAAATGAATGGAACAGAAGAACTTCAGTATATCGACTCCTATGAAAAAATTGATCAGGCAATCGAACGAATCGCTGCTGTAAGGGAAGCGGTAGGAAACTATATTGGGATTGGGATTGATTTTCATGGTCGTGTACATAAACCAATGGCAAAAATATTAGCGAAGGAACTTGAGCAGTTCCGCCCAATGTTTATTGAAGAACCAGTTTTGGCAGAAAATAATGAGGCCTTAAAGGAGATTGCCCAACATACATCTATTCCAATCGCAACAGGAGAGCGAATGTATTCACGCTGGGATTTCAAATCAGTGCTTGCAGACGGCTATGTAGATATCATTCAGCCAGATTTATCACATGCGGGTGGGATTACCGAATGTAAGACAATCGCCTCAATGGCAGAAGCGTATGATGTAGCGCTTGCTCCTCATTGTCCATTAGGCCCAATTGCACTTGCAGCGTGTCTGCAACTTGATGCGACAGCCCATAATGCGGTTATTCAAGAGCAAAGTTTAGGGATTCATTATAATCAAGGAAGTGACCTTCTAGATTATGTAGTAGATAAGTCTGTATTTGATTATAAAGATGGGTATTTCGCAATCCCACAAAGTCCTGGGTTAGGAATAGAAATCGATGAAGAATTTGTTCGAAAGCAAGCGGATGTCGGGCACAATTGGAAAAACCCAGTTTGGCGCCATCAGGATGGAAGTATTGGAGAATGGTAGCGATACGTTAGAATTAATATTGAGGGAGAATCAACATACAACGTTTGATTCTTCTTTTTTGTTCGCCAAAAATTGGGTAGAGGGATATTTAGCTAATTCGACGTAATTCTAGTTTGAGCATGGAGTATATTAAAATGGTAGAATATTAAAGGTTAAGAACGATACTACACTGTACCCTTTTTTGGGGGGTAGGAAAGGAAGCTTTCGTCCTTATGTATATGTCTTTGGTCATTTTATGTCTGATTTGGGGATTTAATTTTGTTGTCATGAAAATGGGGAATGGTGTTTTTCCACCTGGTGAGTTTGCTGCATTACGATTTTTGACGGGCTCGATTGTACTACTAGGTCTTTGTTTTATAAAAAAAATACCACTGCCAAATAAATCAGATCTCAAGTGGTTCGTTCTTTGTGGACTGCTTCAGACCACTTATTTTAATATTGCCATTCAAATATCGCTTAACCACATTAGTGCAGGGCTTACTTCTGTTCTGACCTACAGTATGCCACTTTTTCTTTCAATCATGGCGCATAGGTGGATTCCGGGTGAAAAATTGACGGTTAGAAAGACGTTTGGAATTGTGATAGGCATTGTGGGTATATTTCTTGCTATGAATATCCATTTTGGAGGGTCCATTTGGATTGTGTTACTCGGGCTAAGCTCCGCCATTTCTTGGGCGATTGCTAGTTTGCTTTTTAAACTAAAATTAAAACATTGTGATACCATTCAATTTACCACCTGGCAAATGACGATAGGTGCGGCGGGATTATTGATATATACACTTTCATTTGAAACGGGTGAGTCACATTGGGGATTCATGCCGATTGTTTATATTCTGTTTTCTGGAGTTGCTGCATCTGCTCTCGCTTTTGTCATGTGGAATCATATTTTGAGGCGTACAGAGGCAAGTAAAGCATCGGTTTCTTTATTATTTGTACCAATCGTCGGTGTTATTTCGGGATACATATTTCTCGATGAAAGCTTAAGTTTGATTACGCTTGCGGGAATTTTACTTGTTCTAGCAGGGATTTGGTTTGTAAATAGTAAAAGTACTCAAGAAAAGGGTATGAACGTCTCAAGTAATTTTGATAAAGCACTATAGGGATATACTAAAAAATAAGAATTAACTATAAAGGAGAATATGATTATGGAAAAAGTAACACCTTTTTTAATGTTTCAGGAAGGGAATGCAGAGGAGGCGATGAATTTTTATACGTCATTTATTGAGGATTCTGAGATTAAAAGTATTGTTCGGTATGGGGCGAATCAACCTGGAGGAGAAGAAGGAACCGTCATGCATGCAACTTTTACATTAAAAGGTCAAGAGTTCATGTGCATTGACAGCAATATAAAGCATCAGTTCACGTTCACACCTTCATTTTCAATTTATCTAACATGCAGTACGGAAGAAGAAATCGATACCCTTTATCAAAAACTGAAAGAAGGCGGAGGAGAACTGATGCCTTTAGGTAATTATGGATTCAGCAAAAAATTCGGCTGGATAAACGACCGTTTCGGAGTTTCTTGGCAACTAAATTTAGCTTAATACGATAGTCAAAACGCTTAGGTACTAATGTCTAGGCGTTTTTTTTGGTTACATTTTCTTCTATTTTTTTCTCGAAAAGTGCTATTTGTTGGAGTATAATAAAATTTGTTCAAAAATGTAAGTTGTGGAACGGTTGCATTTTGAAGAAATCAAAACTTACATTATAACTTTATTCAGCAGAGTCCCCAATCTATAAGTGGTGGGATAAAGGTAAAATAGTATATAATTCAGTAAGAATTCAAACTTTGACTGAATAAAGTTAAGCCTCCGGCGGATGCCTCAGATTTTTTAGAGGAGGTTTTCGAGCAAAAGATCAAAGACTAAGAACGCCACGTCCTGTGGCCACGTCTTTGTGACCCACCTCGTGTGGGCCTAAAAAATCTGGGCGCAAATACGCAAAGGCGCATTTGATTAGAATAAGATTTAATAGTTGAAAGCGAGTGTTCGAGATGGGACGTAAATGGAATAATATTAAGGAAAAGAAAGCTTCCAAGGATGCGAATACTAGTAGAATCTACGCAAAATTTGGACGTGAAATCTATGTAGCTGCAAAACAAGGTGAGCCTGATCCTGAGTCAAACCAACATTTAAAGGTCGTTCTTGAGCGTGCGAAGACATACAGTGTACCAAAAGCAATCATTGATCGCGCGATTGAAAAAGCAAAAGGCGGTTCAGAGGAAACTTACGATGAACTGCGTTACGAAGGCTTCGGGCCAAATGGTTCCATGGTCATTGTTGATGCTTTAACAAATAACGTAAACCGTACAGCATCAGATGTACGTGCTGCTTTTGGTAAAAATGGCGGTAACATGGGTGTCAGTGGTTCAGTAGCCTACATGTTTGATGCAACTGCTGTTTTCGGTATTGAAGGAAAAACAGCTGATGAGGTTCTTGAACTTTTAATGGAAGCAGATGTAGATGTACGTGACATTTTGGAAGAAGAGGATTCTGTCATTGTGTATGCGGAGCCAGAACAATTCCATGCAGTTCAAGAAGCGTTTAAAAATGCAGGAATTACTGAGTTTACAGTAGCGGAATTAACCATGCTTGCACAAAACGATGTAACCCTCCCAGACGATGCAAAAGAAAAATTTGAAAAAATGATTGATGCATTGGATGACTTAGAAGACGTGCGTCAGGTATACCACAACGTCGACCTAGGCGAATAATTACAAATGCAGACCTTTCGGGGACAGGTCTTGTCCCTCACTAAAGGTCTGCTTTTTTATATAAAATTTTTCGAACATTGAAACTTTCTTGTTTTTAAGGCGTATGATTACTACAGATTACTTATAAAAGGGGGAAGTTTATGTACCCAGGAGATATGATGTTCAATATTGTCCCAATTTTTGTGATGATAGGTTTCATTGTTGTGTTCGGTCTCGTTATTTTTACTATGGGAAAGGGAATCGTTCAGTGGAAGAAGAATGAGGATTCACCCAGGCTAAGTGTTCCTGCGATTGTAAAAACAAAGCGCACAGATGTTAGCAGACATACCCACCATCATACAGAGCCACACCACCACAATCATGTATCATCATCCACTAGCTATTATGTTACATTTGAGTTTGAAAGCGGGGATCGGTCAGAGTTTATAGTATCTGGTAGTGATTATGGTCAGCTTGCTGAAGGGGATACGGGAAAGCTTACATTTCAAGGAACCCGATATTTAGGATTTGAAAGAATGAGAGGGTAGAAGGATTTTGTCGATTTATCTAGAACGATAGAATGCAGGAGGGGTACATATGTCAATTGAACAATTCTTAGAGGAACAAAATAAAACGATACGAGACTTACATATTAATGGTGCAGAAGCTTCATGGATGGCAGCGACCACTGGGGATGAGGAATGGAATACAAAATCAGCTGAGGCGGATACTGCGTATAATGTTTATTTTTCAGATACGGAGCGCTTCGAGCAGGTAAAAAAATACCTTGAGCAAACAGAGGACCCTGTTCAAAATCGCCAACTTGAACTTTTATACTCAACCATGCTTGAAAACCAACTTCCAGAAGACAAACTGAAGGAAATGGTACAATTATCTACTGAATTAGTTGGTGTGTTTAACACCTTCCGTGCAACCTTGAATGGAAAGCAAGTATCGGAAAATGATGTGCGTCAAATATTAATTAAAAGCAACGACCTTGAATTAAGGGAAAAAGCCTGGCATGCAAGTAAACAAATCGCGAAAGAAGTAGAAGAAAAATTATTGATACTTGTGAAAAAGCGCAATGAGGCTGCACGTACATTAGGCTTTGATAACTTCCACCAAATGAGCTTTGAATCGCAGGAGCTTGACCGTGATGAAATCTTTTCGATTTTTACAAAGCTAAAGGAACTTTCCGATGAACCATTCCGTCAGGTGAAACAGGAAATGGACGAGGAGCTCGCGGAACGATTTGGTATTAAAGTAGAGGATCTTCGCCCATGGCATTATGCGGATCCATTTTTCCAAGAGGCACCGCCTTCAAAGGAATTGGACTTAGATCCATTTTATGATGGAAAAAATCTTGAGGAACTATCAACACAAACCTTTGCAAAAATGGGAATGGATATTACGGATATGCTTCAAAAAAGCGATCTGTATCCAAGAGAGAAGAAAAATCAGCATGCATTCTGTACCGATATTGATCGGGATGGTGATGTTCGCGTCTTAAGCAACAACGTGCCTTCCGATTACTGGTCCAATACGATGTTGCATGAATATGGGCATGCGGTGTATTTTAAATATATCGATCGCAGTCTACCATTCTTATTGCGCAGTCCGGCACATACATTAACAACAGAGGCAATTGCAATGTTATACGGTCGCTTCGGTAAAAATCCAGAATGGCTCCAGCAGTTTTTAGGATTAGACGAAGAGCAGGTTAATGAGTTGAAGCCACTTATTGATAAGTCTTTACGTCGTCAAATGCTAATTGCAGGCCGTTGGATTATGACGTTTGTGTTCTTTGAACGTGAGCTTTACGAAAATCCAGATCAAGATTTGAACCGTTTATGGTGGAAGATTGTTAAAGAAGTTCAATTTTTGACACCACCTGAAAATCAGGATTATCCGTATTGGGCAGCGAAAATTCATTTTACATTGGTGCCAGTGTACTACCAAAACTATTTACTTGGTGAGTTAACAACTTCACAGCTTCAGCGCTATATTGAGAAGAATATCACAACGGATCTTTTTACGGAAAAAGTGGGAGAGTTCCTGTTGAATGATTTCTTTAAGCCTGGTGCGTTATATAACTGGAATGAAAAAATCGAAAGAGCCACTGGAGAAAAACTAAATCCACAGCATTTTGTCGATCAGTTTATTGCAGTGAAATAAGCAAAATTTCATTCATTGGGGGGTCTCTTCCCCAATGAATTTTAATTATACGAATCGGTTTTTTTACTTGCAGTTCAAGACACATATAGCGAATTAAAAACATATGTATTTATAACTAAAATAGTTAGGGAGACTGTAAAGTGAACGAAATTGATAAAAGAAACCGATTAAGTGAGGAACCATTTACTTATCAAATAACGAAAAAAGGAATGGTTATGATCTACTATGAAGGAAAACAAATTAAAGTTATAAAGGACCAGGAAGCTGAACGTCTTATAGCAAGGATTACAGAAGTTGAAGATGATCAAACAAAAATACAGTTATTGCTAGCTAAAATTACGGGTAACTTTAAACGTGGAAATGAGAAGTATGGTAAAAATAAAAAGTAAGTCAAGCCTCAACAAGAGTTAAGGTTTTTTAATTAGTAATTGATAAATGTATTTCATGAAATGAAATAGAGTTCTAAAGCTGTTAAGCCTCACCCTGTGTTAAAATCAAAAGGAGGATTTAGATGATCTCTTTTTTTGGTTCAAAATGTACAATTTGTAAAAGAAAAATAAAGCCTCTGCGAAAGTATGTCGATGATAAAGGGAATATAATAAAGGTGTGCATTCCTTGCTCGGAATATGCGGAACGCAGAGCATACAAAATTCGAAGGTAAAAAAGGATGAAGGAAGTTGTATATAACAGTAAAGGAAACAGCAGAATATTTATCAATTCCAGAAGAATTAGTGCAAAAGCTTATTCAGGAAAAAAAGGTACGTGCACTTTTTGACGGGGATCAGTATCTCTTAAATAAAGAACAATTCAACGCCACGGTTGAACAGCTAGAAAAATACAAAAAGCTCTACGAAGAATGGCTGAACGAACCCATTCCTGAAGATATCGACGTCAAGGACGAGGATTAAGGTTTAGGGTATGGACCACGGGGTCAGGTTCCGTGGCCCACCATATTTTTCAGGTATATGTTCCTAATACCCCTTCTTATAATCTACTATATTCTTCGGTAGCACTCCGCCTTGCGCATAGCTCTTCAGATTGGGGATAAAGATATCTTCAATTACTCGCTTTGTATAATGTTCAGTTGAACCAGATGTATGTGGTGTTACAATGACATTTTCAAAATCCCACAGTGGGCTGTTCTCATCTAGTGGCTCTTTCGTGAATACATCCAACCCAGCCCCGGCAATCTCTTCGGAACGCAATGCCTCAATCAACTCATCTTCAACCACAATCTCACCACGGCCAATATTAATGAGGAATGCAGAAGGCTTCATTTGTTTAAATTCACTTGCTCCAAATAAATGACGAGTTTCATTCGTCAAAGGTAATGTCACAACCACATAATCACATCTTGGCAATACCTCAGACAACTTGTCTGTTGTATACATTTCATCAACGAAGTCCTCGTCACGGTCTGAATGGCGAACGCCAAGAACTGTCATGCCAAATGCTTTTGCAATCTTCGCCGTTTCCTTCCCGATATGCCCTACGCCAATGATTCCAATCGTCTTTTCGTGAATCTCAAGATTCATATCGGCATGATGCCATTTTTTCTCCTGCTGATTTCGGACATATGTATGGATTTTTCTTGTTAATCCAAGCATCAATGCAAAAATCGTTTCCGATATCGGATAAGCATGAACCCCATTAGCGCTTGTAAGAAGAATATTTTTCTTCTCCATTTCTGCAAGGGGCATGCTATTAACACCCGCACTCCAGCTTTGCATCCAACGTAGTTTAGAATCAGCAAATATGCAATGCTCCGCAATTTCTTTTTTCCAGCCAACAATTACTTCAGCATCATTTAAATGCTCTAACCAAACAGATGAATCACGTCCTGCAACAATCTCCCAGTTTGGAACGATTGCTTGGATTTGATCCAGATGAAACTGCTCAATATTTTGTGTAATAACTAGCTTGGACATGGTGTTCCTCCGATTCCTAAATTTATTTAGTTTTATAATAATATAGATTGGAATGCTTTACTAGTGGGACGTGATGAACTTGTTCCATTTATAAGCGTATAATTAGTAAACATTATATTTATATTTTACAAAATTATTGAAATCTTCGTAACGAATAAATATAATAAATGTATATTATTTGGGTGATTATTGGGAGGGCTCTAATAAAGTCTTGTCATATAGTAAAAACTCAGTTCCACACTAGGGGACTGAGTTTTTTTAGTACCCAGGGAAAGGAGTAAAGTGTGCAAACACCCATCCAAAAGCCAATTGGAAATCAAGGTATGATTATCTGCCTTCTTGCTATTGGATATATCACTCTTGAATTGTTTCCCGTAGGATCGGTAAAAGCGATAGTATCTATCATGATAATTTCGGTCATTATCTGGATCCTGCCACGTATCCGGGGCTCCATCATGATTATTAGCCTCATTCTTTTGATTGTTGGTATAATTTTCATGGTTTTCTACGGTGCAACTGTCCAGGAGTGGCTTGATGCTGCAAGAATCAATCTTACCCTTGTTGCCATTTTCCTGTTCACCCCACTTCTGGGGATTCCAGTCCGGACAGGTGGCTATGTAAGTGCTTTAAAGCTGGTACTGTCGACGCGGATGAACAACCCTAACTTTTTCTTTGCTGGTTCAAGCCTGCTTTCTCACATCCTAGGTGTTGTCTTGAATATTGGTGCCATATCAATCATCCACGAGCTTTCAAAGGCTTCAGATATCAAAAACAATAAGATGATTGCTGCATGCATAAATAGGGGGTTTATTAGTACCATATTCTGGTCCCCGTATTTCTCCGCGATGGCTCTAATAACAAGTTCCCTTCCAGTAAAATGGGGCAATATTCTTTTTTATTCACTTGGTCTTAGTGGCATCGCACTTATTGTGAGTTATTTATTTGAGAGACCTTATAGGTTGAAAAAAGGTCCAGAACCGAAACAACCTGAAGGTGATACATCTGAATTGAAAAAGGCAAAAAGAAAAGTAGTGGAACTATTGTTTCTTCTCCTATTGATGATTTTAGGAGTCCTTTTTATGGAGAAATTGATAGAGTCAAGCATGACCTTTATCATATGTGTTTTTTCCGCTCTTTTTCCGCTCATTTGGTGTCTTCTAAAAAAAGAATGGAAAGAATATAAAGTTGAATTTAAGCAGCATGTTTTCACGGGGATTCCTAGGATGAAGAAAGAAATTGTCTTATTTCTAATTGCAGGATTTTTCAGCGGTGCTTTTGTTAAGACAGGCTGGAGCAATGAACTCGTTAATGGACTAAATGCAGTATTTTCCGGGTTTACTATTGGAATTGCATATGCAATCGTTTTTTTAATAGTCCTTACAGCGGTAATAGGGCTACATCCCATCGTTACTGTGACGATTATCGTAACGAGCATTGATCCGACTAAGCTTGGCATTACTTATGAGTTTTTTGCCATCCTGCTTCTTTCAGGGTGGGGGATTTCCAATACAGTAAGTCCTGCAACTGCAGTAAACAATCTTTTATCGGGGCTAATGAAAACTGATCTTTTTGAGGTTTCCGTTCGTTGGAATTTAAAGTATTCAATTGTCATGTTGATGATCATTCCGATTTATTTAAAATTTGTAGGAATTTAAAGGGGGATTTATTTTGTATAAAGTCGTATCATCATCACCAACATTTGGTAAGTATTCAAAACTGCCTATTAACTATCTTGAAAAGGAACAATGCACAGTCTCAATCCTTGATAAGGATACAGCTAATGATGAGGAAAGGCTAGCAATTGCCTTGAAAGAGGCAGATGCTTTAGTAGTAGGTGTTGAGAAAATTAGTAAGAGGGTAATAGATGCTGCAGAAAACCTAAAGGTGATTGCAAAGCATGGAGCAGGGGTAGACAATATCGACTTACAGGCAGCAAAGGAAAGGAACATATCCGTTGCATTCGCACCAGGAGCCAATAAGCATGCTGTAGCTGAATTAGCATTTGGCCTTCTTTTGTCCCTTGCACGTGAGATACCTCAGACAAACCGCAGGGTAATTAACGGAGAATGGCCAAGGGTGGTCGGTAGTGAATTATATGGTAAAACACTTGGTGTTGTCGGGACCGGAAGGATTGGAAAGGAAGTCATCAAAAGGGCCAGTGGATTCAATATGGATATCCTAGCTTTTGACGTCTATCAGGATCAGGAATTACTAGAGTCAGGGGTAAAATATGAAAATATGGA